>URJL01000021.1 GCA_900548115.1 uncultured Eubacteriales bacterium | reverse complement strand
ACGGCATACGAGATTTTGCCTGTCTCGTGGGCTCGGAGATGTGTATAAGAGACAGACATAGCCGGGAGGTGAACCGATGAGCTTGGACACGCTGTGCTTTTCCATGTATTCCGACATATCAAAGCGCACAATAGCGTTTTCATCGCCGAAAAGCGCTTCGGCAAGGGCTTTGGAAAGCTCGGTCTTGCCGACGCCCGTCGGACCGCAGAAGATAAACGAGCCTTGCGGACGCTTGGGATCGGAAAGTCCCGTCCTGCCGCGGCGTATTGCGCGGGCGACCGTCGAGACCGCTTCATCCTGTCCGATGACGCGCTTTTTCAAAAGCTCGTCGAGGTGAAGAAGCTTTTCCGATTCCTCTTTGGCAAGCTTTGCCACGGGGATCGAGGTCCACGCCGTCACAACGTCGGCAATATCCTCTTCGCCGATCGAAGGATAGCTCTGCCGCTTCTTCTCTTCCCAGTCCTTCTTGTCGTTTTCCAGCTTTTCGCGCAGTTCCTTTTCGCGGTTGCGCACCTGCGCCGCCTTTTCGAATTCCTGCGTGCGGACATATTCGCCCTTTTCGGCGGACAGCTTTTTTATCTCCTCTTCGGTGCTGCGAAGCTCCGCCGGTGCGGTGATCTCGGAGATGCGCTTTTTCGACGCCGCTTCATCGATGAGGTCGATCGCCTTGTCGGGCAGATAACGGTCGGCGATGTACCGTGCCGAAAGCTCGACGGCGGCGCGGATCGCTTCGTCGGTGATCTTGACGTGGTGATGTGCTTCGTATTTGTCGCGCAGACCGTAAAGAATGCGCACCGCCTCTTCGCGGCTCGGCTCGCCCACCATGACCGACTGGAAACGCCGCTCGAGCGCCGCGTCCTTTTCGATGTATTTGCGGTACTCGGCAATGGTGGTTGCGCCGATGACCTGAATTTCGCCGCGCGAGAGAGCGGGCTTTAGAATATTGGCGGCATCGATCGCGCCCTCTGCCGATCCCGCGCCGATGAGCGTGTGGATCTCATCGATGAAAAGAATCACGTTGCCCGCCTTTTTTACCTCCGCCATAACGCTCTTGATGCGCTCTTCGAATTCGCCGCGGTATTTTGCGCCCGCGATCATGCCCGAAAGGTCAAGCGCGACCACGCGTTTTCCGCGGATGGTGTCGGGCACTTCGCCCGAGACGATCTTCTCCGCCAATCCCTCGGCAACCGCCGTTTTTCCGACACCCGGTTCGCCGATCAGACACGGATTGTTCTTCGTGCGGCGCGAGAGAATCTGAATGACCCGCTGCATCTCGTTTTCCCGCCCGATAACGGGATCAAGCTTGCCTTCGCGCGCGGCGGCGGTAAGGTCGTTTCCGTATTGATCGAGCGTCGGCGTTTTGTCGGACGAGGGCTCTTTTTTCTCGCCTTGTCCTTTTTTCGGTGCATCGCTCCCGCCCGTAAAGCCCGACGGCTCAAATCCGCAGGCGACCGCGGAGGTCTGCGCGTACAAAGCGTCAAGGTCGACGTTTTCCTCCAAAAGGAGCTTTACGGCAACGCAGTCGGACTCATGCAAAATCGCCATGAGAATGTGTTCGGTACCGATATAATTCTGCGCCGTCGCAAGTGCCTCGGCGCCCGAATTTTCGATAATGCGCTTGGCACGCGGGCTCATATCGACGTTTTCTTCCGACTCGTCCCCGCGTCCGTCGTTGCGGACGATCTTGTCGTAAAAATTTTCATAGGTGATCCCGTGCTTTGCCAGAAGCTTTGCCGCGATGGAATCGCGGCGGGACAAAAGTCCGAGCAGCAAATGCTCGCTTCCGACGCCGGTATGTCCCATTTTGCGTGCGGCGGTATAAGCGGCGCTGAGCGCGCGCCCCGCGTTGTCGGTAAAACGATCCATCATATGTTTTCACCTCATTTTCTTTATATGTTCTTTGGTTTCTTTTTTTAATTTTTCAAAGCGCCTCGCGCAGTATCTCCGCCCGTTTGGCGTCGAGCGCGGCTTCGCCTTGCAGCTCGGGGAATTTGGCGCGAAGGTGCGCGGGCATGGTCTCGATGAGAATGCGCACGAGATTTACCCCCGCAATATCGTGAAGAAAACCGCACCGCGCCCCCAGCATGACATCCGACCAAAGCTTCAAAAGCTCGGGGTACGAAAGCTTGCGGGCGCATTTCAAAATGCCGTAGGAACGCCAGATGCTGTCCTCAAAATCCAGTCCTCCTCCGTCACGTAAGCTTTCGCGAAGGGCGTTTTCCCTCTCGACGACGCCGATCACCGCGTTTTTCAGCTTTTCGACCGCGTCCTCTTCGGAAATTCCGAGGGTCACCTGATTGGAGATCTGATAAACACAGCCGTCGGCGTCGCTCCCCTCTCCGTACAGCCCGCGGACGGTAAGTCCGATCTTGGTCATCAGCGCGACAAGCGCTTTAATTCTGCCGCACGCGGTGAGCGCAGGCAGATGCAGCATACACGAAGCGCGCATCGCCGTACCGAGGTTGGTCGGACACGCGGTGAGATAACCGAATTCTTCGTCAAAGGCAAGCCGCAAGCCCTCGCCGAGCGCGCGATCGGCGCTTTTTGCCCGCGCATAGGCTTCCTCGAGCATAAGCCCCGGCGCAAGGCTTTGAATGCGCACGTGATCCTCCTCGCCGACCATGATGTACAACTCATTTTTTTCATCGGCAATGAGCATGCGTCCTTCGCCGTCGGCGGCGCAGAATTCGGGGCTGATGGCGTGATCCTCCAAAAGCACCTTGCGGTTTAGAGGAGAAAGCGACGCCATGTCAAGATAAGTATACCGCTCGTTTCCGTATTTTTCGAAGGTCTCTTTCACCTTTTCGGCAATGACCTTTCGCGTTTTTGCGTCGCATTTCTGCGGGAAAGGGTAGTCGGCAAGGTTGCGTGCAAGACGCACGCGGGAGCTTAATACAACACCCTCCGAAGCGCTTTTGTCACAATACCATTTCATTTCCGCTCACTCCCCTCGCCGCCGTTCTCGTCATTTTCATTCGATGCGCTGTTTTCTTTTTGCTCCTCCTGCTCTTTTTCAAGCATGCGTATTCTGTCGCGAAGTACCGCCGCGTCCTCATATTCCTGCTTTTCAACGGCGATCTTCAGCTCCTCTCGAAGCGCGTTTATCTTTTCGTCCGCCGTCGGCTCGCGCTTCGGCGCGTCCGAGGCTTCCGCTCCGTCCGCTTCTTCGACTTTGCTCGGGCGGCTTCCGCAGTGCTTTACGTTTCCGTGGATCTTGGAGATCGTCGGCATGAGCGCCGAGCGAAAAACGGTGTAGCAGCGGTCACAGCCGACTTTTCCGTTGTGGAAAAGTTCGGACAGCGTCATGCCGCATTTCGGGCAGGTCTCGGTCTCGACGATCTTCGGCTTTTCCTCGAGAAAGCTTCCGAAGAGATTGCCGAAAAAGTCGTCGTTCGCGTCGCTTCCCGCTCCGAAAGGCAGAAATTCACTCGCAAGGCCCTGTTTTTTCGCACAGTCGGCGCAAAGATTTTTTTCGATGGTATGACCGTTTTTCGTCTGACGGAAGAAAAAGGTCGCGGGCGCTTTCCCGCACATTTCACATAACATAACGCTTCACTCCTTTTATTCGATGCGCTTCACCGCTTGCCGTTTTCGGAAATCACGCCGAGCAGCACGGTTTTGAAAAGGTCGGCGCGCAGGGCGTTCCGAACGCCCGCATCTTTTTCGACGCGAAGACTTTCGTCCGACAAAAGCGCCGCGAACAGACGGCGGGCGGCGGAGGCGACAAAGCCGTTCTGCTCCAGTGCGGAAAGATACAGCTGCGCCTCCGGTGCGGAGAGCGTATCGCCGACGCTGCCGTACAGGTGCATAAGATAGGTGCTTTTGTCGACGGGAAGCCGCGTGATCTTGATATACCCGCCGCCCCCGCGCCGGCTTTCCACAAGATAGCCGTGGTTTTTGGAAAAACGGGAGGACAAAACATAATTGATCTGGCTCGGCACACAGCCGACGCGCTCGGCAAAATCGTTGCGGCAGATCTCCGCCGTGCCGCCGTGTTCCCGCAGCATCTCCTCCAATATCTCCGCTATTTTTTCCGACATCAGCATAGGCGTCCCTCCGATTTTTCTCTTTTCTTTACTCTTTGCATATAGTGTAGCATAAAAGTCAGAGAAAGTCAAAGTCAAAGAAGGTCAAATTGTATTGAAAAAGCCGATTCAAAGACGATTTTTTCGCTACGCGGCGGTTTTTTCTTTGTTTTTTGCGTTTTTTCTCGTTCCCGCGCCCCCTCGGAAGTTTTCGGATGAACACAAATGTTTGCCGCCCGACGCGGAACTTTTGTTTTTCCTCTTTCTTTTCGTGTTCGTTTGTGGTACAATAGAGAAAATACGTTTTTACGGAGGAATTCCTCATGTCAAATAAAAAAAGAAGTCTCTCGGCGGCAAGTCTGCTTTTTCTTCTGAGTCTCGGCGTTTTTTTGCTGATCGCCCTTTTGGCGGCGGGATATTTTGTTTATGACTTCCGCTTCAATCTTCCCGACGAGGGCGGAAGCACGATCTATCTTTTCCGCGGCGACAAAAAGATAAAGCGGCTCGGCGAGACCGACCACATCGTCGAAAACGGGACCGACCTTTTAAACGTCGAAACGCTTTCGGACTACTGCTCCTACGGCGTTGCGGGCGACAGCACGTGCCGCACGATCACCTTTTCGGACGGAAGCTTTGCCGAATTTTCCCTCGGGACCTCCTACAACCGAAACGGCGAAAACGGGCTTTTGGAGGAAAGCTGTACTCTTATCGGGCGGAATTTCTACGTCCCGCTGTCGTTTTTCGAAGAATATGTAGAGGGTCTTCGTTTTGACTGCAACGAAGAAAAAAAGATCGTCTATATCGACGTTGCGGGAAGCGATTACGCTCTTTGCCCCGAGACGGTGATCGAAAAGCCTCTTTCGGCGGACGATTATTTCGCGGTTCTGGGCGTAAGCTATCAAAAGCCCGAATTCAAAGCCGATCTTTCGGCCTATGAAGAATACATGGACCCCGCCGACCGCGACGGCTATCTGACCCTCATCAACTACGATCATTATCTCGACAAGGATTATATCCCCGCAAACCTCACCGATCTTGTCAATACACGCAAGGACGGGCGCACGACCCAGCAGATGGATCTGTACCCTGCAAAGGCGATGGAGGCAATGCTCAAGGAGGCGGCGGCAAACGGTTACACCGACCTGAGCATCACAAGCGGCTACCGCTCGTACAATTATCAGCAGGTGCTTTTCAACAATCAGGTAAGCTCTCTTACGCCTACCTACGGTGACAAAGCGGCGGAAAAAGCGGCGGAAGCGGTGGCGATCCCCGGTACGAGCGAGCACCAAAGCGGTCTTTGCTGTGATCTTCACAATCTTCCCGCCGCAAGTCAAAGCTTTGCCGATACCGACGCGTATTCGTGGCTGATCGAAAACTGCGCCGAATTCGGTTTCATTCTCCGTTTCCCGAAAAACAAGACCGACATTACCAAAATCATGTTCGAGCCGTGGCATTACCGCTATGTCGGACGCTATCACGCCCGCCGCATCATGGATGCCGGTCTGTGTCTCGAGGAATATATCGCGCTCTTAAAGTCGCAGCCCGAAGACACGGAGGGTTAAGCCGCGTCGGAAAGCGTCTTCGGCATGGAGGAGAGCATGTTCTCGATAAAAATGCCGTAGCCCTTATGCGAATCGCTCACCAAAACATGCGTCACCGCGCCGACTAATTTCCCGTTTTGCAGGATCGGGCTGCCGCTCATTCCGCGGACAATGCCGCCCGTCGCCGCCAAGAGATCGGGATCGGTCACTTCGATCACAAAGTTTTTGGTCTCTTCGGTCCCGGTGTAGATCTTGACGATCTCGATGGCATATTCCTTGATCCCGTTTCCGTCGATGTCGCAGAGAATCGTCGCCGCCCCCTGTGTGATCTCCTCATGCGGCGCGACGCTTATCGGATCGCGCACAAGGGACGGAGCGCGGCTCAAAACGCCGAACACACCGCAGGGCGAATTGCAAAGAAGCGTTCCGACCTTTTCGCTTCCGAAGCTTCCTTTCAGCTCGCCCGGATGACCGCTCCGCCCCTTTATGACGTCGGACAGTTCGATATCGACGACCGCTCCCTTTAAAAGCGGAAGCAGGACCTCGGTGTCGGCATCGTAAATTCCGTGACCGAGACCCGCAAAAGCGCCCGTCTCGGGGTCATAATACGTCACCGTTCCGATTCCCGCCGTACTGTCGCGCACCCACATACCCGACTTGTACTGCCCGTCGGGCAGTGCCTTTATCGGGAAAATCTTGGCTTTGTAGGGCTTTTCGTCGCGGGTAAACTCGACGGTCAGCTCTTTTCCCTCGCTCTTTCGAACCGCCTCGCCCAGTTCTTCCGCCGTATTGATCTCTTTTCCGTCGACCGACAGAAGAATGTCGCCCGCCTTAAGACCCGCTTTGGCGGCGGGGCTGATGATGCCCTCGGTCGATTCGACCTCGGAGACCGCCGTCACCACAACGCCTTTGGTAAAAAATTTCACGCCGAACACATCGCCGCACGGAACGAGCTTCTTTTCAAGGTTCGGCACGCTCTTAACCGTCTTGGTCGGAAGAACGCCGAAAAGCTTCGCCGTGTACTCATACTCATATTCGGACTCGAATTCATATCCGCCCTCGCCGCTCAGCTCGGCGGTGACGTTTTCGGCTTTTCCCGACGACGCGATCGATTCCGAGCCGATCGCTTCCCTTGATACGCGGTCGGGGACGGCGCTTTGCGACGCTCCCAAAAACAAAATGCCGAAGATTGCAAACAGCGGCACGGCATAAAGAAAACGTCCTTTTTCAAAACGAACGCCTTCTTTTTTCGGTATTCCTCCCGCGTCGGGCACGTTTTTTTCTTTTTTCTTTCTAAATAACATTCACTTTTCGCTCTCCCTTTCCTTTTCTTCTTTCTCTCCCTTTTCGCGTCCTTTTTCTTTTCCGAAATTTTCTTTGTTTCGGGCGAGATTTTTTCTTTTTCGCCCGAGTTTAATATGGGCAAAACGGAAGAAAGCTATGTATTGAAAAATCTATTAAAATCAATTAAAATTGGAGCTGATTTTTTGAAAATTGCCATCATCGGAAGCCGAAATCTTTCCGATCCCGAAAAGGTCTATACTATGATAACGCAAACCATACCGCGAAATTGCTCGGAAGTCGTCAGCGGCGGTGCATTCGGTGTGGATAAATTGGCGGAACGGTACGCAAGAGAGAATCATTTGTACTTAAAGCTGTTTTTACCGAATTACGACCGCTACGGCGTAAGCGCTCCGCTCATACGCAACGACGAAATCGTCGAATATTCCGATATGGTGTATGCTTTCTGGGACATGAATTCGCGCGGAACGCGCTATGCTTTGAAAAAATGCATTGAAATTCAAAAACCTGTAAAGATCATCCACATCGACTGACCCGCTTTGGTATTTGGAGCTTGTAGAAATCATCGGAAAAATGACCGAAAAATTCCGAAAATGTCGCATTTTGCTTGACAAACCGTGCATTGTGTGCTATGATATCGTCGTGACGGATCGAAGGTTCGGTCTGTCCGATAGAGGCGCGCTTGTTAAGAGTAGCGAAGGGAGCGAAAAAGTCCTTTCCCTTTCGCAAAAGGAACCGGCGCCGAGGTTTTCGCTCCCGTTCGGACTTTGACGGGGCGGGGATCGGTTTGCTGTGAAATACACAGCCGACTGTCACAGTGACGATCACGGGTTGTGGAGAGCTATCGAAGATAAAGAATCCCTTTTTCGGGGAGCATTTTGTTTTTGTTTATTGCCGCGCCGCTCGTGACGCGGTATTTTTTTATATTTTTAGGAGGAAAACGAAGATGTTTTCACAAAAGACCCGCAGACTGTGGGCGATTGCTTTGGCGGCTTTTCTGATCTGCGCAGCTCTTTCCGCCATGCTTCCCGCTTTTGCGGACGAAGCCCCCACGGACGAGACCTCAAACGAGGTTACGGAAACCCTTGACGAGACCGCACCGGAGGAGGCGTCCGCCGAGACCGAAAACGAAGCCGCCGCCTTTTTATCCGCGGCAGGCGCGTTTGACCCGGACGCCGAAAACGCCGAAGAGTACGCGGCGTTTGCCTCGGAGTATATCGACGCTTATTCCGAAAATGTTTCGGAAAGCGAAGAATTCACCTCCAACCTGAACAAAGCGCTCACAGCAAAGCGCAATACGGTAAAGCCATATGCCACCTTCCTTTCTCTGCTCCCGCCGATCATCGCCATCGCGCTTGCTCTGATCACCAAAGAGGTTTATTCCTCTCTGTTCATCGGTATTTTGTCGGGCGCGCTGCTTTATTCGAATTTCAATTTCACGGGCACGCTTGACCATGCCTTTGCCGACGGCTTTGTCGCGTCGGTCGCCGACAGCTACAATATCGGTATATTGTTCTTCCTTGTCATTCTCGGTGCCATCGTCGTAATGATGAACCGCGCGGGCGGTTCGGCGGCGTTCGGACGCTGGGCGGCCAAGCACATCAAATCGAAGGCCGGCGCGCAGTGCGCGACCATCTTCCTCGGAATTCTTATTTTCGTGGACGACTATTTCAACTGTCTGACCGTCGGTTCGGTCATGCGTCCCGTGACCGATAAATTCAACGTTTCGCGCGCAAAGCTTGCTTATCTCATCGATGCAACGGCGGCGCCCGTCTGCATCATCGCGCCGATCTCCTCGTGGGCGGCGGCAGTCGCGGGCTTTGTTTCGGAGGAAAAAATCAGCGGCTTCCAACTGTTTATCGAAGCCATTCCGTATAACTTCTACGCGATTCTGACCATCGTCATGATGTTTGCCATGGTGCTTATGCGCTTTGAATACGGACCGATGAAGAAGCACGAACAAAACGCCGAAAAGGGCGACCTCTTCTCGTCCGCGGATGCCGAGCTGTTCCGCAGCGTGGAAGAAGCCGACGAGAACAAGAAGGGAATCGTATGGGATCTTATCGCTCCCGTTGCCGTTTTGATCGTGATGTGCATTATGGGTCTTCTTTACTCGGGCGGCTTCTATACGAACGGTTCGGATACCTATCACAACTTCATCACCGCTTTTTCGTCCGCTGACGCTTCGGTCGGTCTCGTGCTCGGCTCGTTTGCCGGCATGATCTTTGCCGTGATTTACTTCATGTGCCGCCGCATTCTCTCGTTCAAGCAGTGCATGGAAGCGATTCCCGAGGGCTTTAAGGCAATGGTTCCCGCCATCATGATCTTGTGCTGTGCATGGACGCTGAAGACCATGACCGATTCTTTGGGCGCAAAAGTATTTATCGCCGAGTTTGTCCGCAATTATGCACAGTCCGCCGTCAACTTCCTGCCCGCCATCGTATTCCTTATCGCGGTCGGTCTTTCGTTCGCGACGGGTACTTCGTGGGGCACGTTCGGAATTCTTATCCCGATCGTTCTTGCCATCTTCGGCGGCAACATCGACCAGCCGATCAGCATTATTGCCATCTCCGCCTGCATGGCGGGCGCGGTCTGCGGCGACCACTGCTCTCCTATTTCCGATACCACCATCATGGCGTCGGCGGGTTCGCAGTCGAACCATCTGAACCACGTTACCACCCAGCTGCCTTACGCGCTGACCTGCGCCGCGATCTCCTTTGTTTGCTACCTCATCGCGGGCTTTGTTCAGACGTGGTATATCATGCTTCCTCTCGGAATTCTCATCATGATCGGAAGTTGCTTCGTTTTGAAAAAGACGGTCGGCAAGAAGGCATAAACTTCAAATCGCATTTTAAAAAAAGGAACTTCTTCGGAAGTTCCTTTTCTTTTCCGTTTTGTATTTTCACGCTTTTTCCTTTATTTTTCCCGCTTTTTTGTTCGTCATTCTGCCGTTTTTTGATCGGTAACATTGTAAAATGTGCCGAAATTCACAAAAAGCCGCAAAAAAGGTTGACTTTGCGAAAACATACGATATACTAATTTTAGTGTGGGCTGATCGGAAAGCCCGCCTCCGCAACCGAAAGGAGAAAAATATGAGCACTGTCAACAATATGAAAGAAGTTCTTCCGCTCGCGGCAAAAAAGGCGATCGGATATATTGACGAATTGAATGCGACCGAAAAAGATTACGACGCCTATGCGGCGGGGATCGACGCGATCGCCGAAAAAATGAAAAAAGACATCGCCGAATCCGAAAGCGTTTACGACCCGTCGAACGTCACGTTTTACGTTTCAAACGGCGGCGACGACGAAGCTGACGGCAGAAGTCCCGAAACGGCGTGGAAAACGCTGAAAAACGTCAACGACAAAACAAAGGTCTGCGAAAACTGCAACGTTCTGTTCGAGCGCGGCGGCATTTGGCGCGAGGCGCTTCGCGTTCCGTGCAACGGCATGACCTTCTCGGCTTACGGCAAAGGAATGAAACCGCGTTTTTACGGTTCGCGCCGCAACTACGCTAAGCCCGAATACTGGAAGAAGAGCGAATTTGAAAACGTTTGGTACACCGACCTCTGCACCAAAAACGTCGGTCTTATCGCCTTCAACCATTCGGACGAACTCGGAAAATACGACGAGATCATGGGCTACCGTCACAGCATCGGTCGCGACGGCTTTACGGGGCCGCAGGATCTTACGAAGAATTACGATTTCTACGGTCATCTGGACGAAGAAAAATGCTACCTCTATTGCGACAAGGGCAACCCCGGCGAGGTTTACGAAAGCCTTGAACTGGGTGACGCCGTTCATCTCATGGTTCCCGTTGAGGGCAAGATCGGTCTTACTTTCGACAATCTCATGCTCAAATTTACGGGCTGTCACGGCATCGCGGGGCTCGGCGGCTGTCAGAAAGTCACGGTGCAAAACTGCATTATGTGCTATCTCGGCGGCTCGATCTTGGACGGTTTTGCCGGCTCCCGCACGGTCGGCTTCGGCAACGCGGTCGAAACCTACGGCTCGTGCAACGGCTATTGGGTAAACGGCAACTGGATCTATCAGATCTACGATACCGCCATCACCCATCAGTTCTCGCAGTGCAACGCAAGCTGCCATATGCAGGATGTCGAATATACGGGCAACCTTTGCGAATATTGCCACTGGTCGATCGAATTTTACAATCAGCCCACTCCCGGATATCATCGCAGTGTTTACGACACCAATGTCCACCACAACGTTCTGCGCTGCGGCGGTATGGGCTGGGGCAGCCGCGGACGCGAAGAGGGCGCCGCTCTCTTCAACAGCTTTACCCTTCCCGAGGATACGAAAAACTTTGTCACGCACGATAATATTTACGACCGCAGTGCCGGAAATATTGTTCGCTTAAACCGCGGCGGCGACGAAAAGATCGAATCGCACGACAATACGTACATTCAAAAAGAGGGCGGTTCGCTCGGCTGGATCTTCGACGGCGTTAAGACCTACGACGGCGATGTGAAGGAAAAGATCCGCGAATATATCAAAGAAGAAGACGCACGCTTCTATTTCAGCAAGTAAGAAAAAAGAAAACGGAGACCGAAAGGTCTCCGTTTGTTGTTTGTCCGCAGTCGTCTTATGAAGACGGCGATATTAAAGCCGTATAAAAGTTACAGAAGATACCCGCCAATCTTCAAGTTGATCAGCGCCACCGAAGCGATTCCGCACAAAATGCCGAGCTTTTGACGCGCGGACAGATGATCTTTAAACAAAACGATCCCGATAATCGTCATGGCAAGCGACTGCATTCCGGCATGAGTCGGAAACAATACGGTTCCCGGAATATACCGAATTCCCATCATATAAAACTTTTGATACACAGCCAAAACCACACCGATACCGATAGCATAAAACAGCACGTTTTTATTGAACCAAAACGTACTTTTTTCTTTCTTTCCGAAACGTGCTCCGTAAAAATACGTTGCCAAACCGAAAGCGGCGGAAATCGCATATAGGAAGACAAGATAGGTATTAGCGGAATTCGGCACTTTCGAGCCGTCGGTCAAATAGAAAATTTTTTGAATACAGGACGAAAGCCCCGAGCAAAGAGTTGCAACCACCGAAAAGATCAGCCATTTTGCGCTGACCCTTTTTTCGTTTTTCCCATGTCCCACGTTCAACACCAGCGAAGCCGCCAGCAACAGCACTCCGATAAACTGCGTATAATAGATTTTTTCATTAAACAGAATAATACTGAACGAAGTCGGAAAAAGAACGCTGAAGCTTGTCATCAACACCGTCAGCGACACGGGTCCCTCGTTCAAAGCGACCGAATAGGTGATCTGAAAGGCGGCGTTGCTCAAGCCCGACAAAAGCCCCAGCAGTAAAACGTCATGCGTCGGGACAGCAAGCGGGAACAAAACCGCAAGAATTACGGCGATCGCCGTAAAGAACAACACATTGTACAGAACGCTGTCCTGCGTCGTGCGGAGATAGCCGCGGGAAACTCTTCCCTGCAGAGTCACTTTGGCAGAGCCGAGGAACGTCAACAACAGCAGTAAAAGAAACTGAAGCAGATCGTTGCCTTCGAGTATGTTCATAAAACTCCTCTTTCCGTCACAAAATCGAACTTATTATACTCTTTCGCCTTTCGAAAGTCAATCGTTTTTTACTTTTTCCCGCGAAAAAAGCAAAGAAAGGTTGAAATTTCGAGGAATCGGTGGTAAAATACCGATAATAAAGAAAATTTCGAAAAGACGGGAGGGGTAACGTTTGCGCAGAACAAAACGGGAGCTTACAAAAAAACAGCAAAAAGCCGTCGCGGGCATCGCGGTCGGTCTGTTTTTCCTTCTGTCGGTTTTTGTCGTTCTGTTTCTGGGCAAACCGCTCGTCCGCTCGCTTTCCGAACCCGAACGGTTTAAAGCGTGGCTCGACGGCTTCGGCATATGGGGTCGGCTCTGTTATACGGGACTTGTCGCGCTTCAGGTGTTTTTTGCCGTCATCCCCGGCGAACCGTTTGAAATTTTCGCAGGATATGCCTTCGGTGCGGTCGAGGGAACGATCTTGAATCTTGCCGGTGCATGGATCGGCGGCGCGATCGTCTTTTTCTTCGTGCGCCGTTTCGGCGTGCGGGCGGTTGAGATCTTCTTTTCGAAGGAAAAGATCGAATCGCTGAAATTTTTGCACAATTCGCCGAAGCGCGAGGCGATTTTGTTCTTTTTATACACGATTCCCGGAACGCCGAAAGATCTGCTTTGCTACTTTGCGGGACTGACCGACATCGGCACACGCCGCTGGCTGATCTTTTCTCTGATCGGGCGTCTTCCGTCGATTCTCAGTTCGACCGTCGGCGGGCATGCGCTTTCCTCGAAAAATTATCTTGCGGCAATCATCGTCTTTGCCGTGACCGTCGCCATATCGGGTGTCGGCATATGGATCTATTATCGTTTCTGTGAAAAACACAAAAGGTGAGCGCTTTTGACAAAATCGTCCGTTTTCGAAAGTTTTTTTCAAAAAGCCCTTTACAAACCCTCTTCGCCGTGCTATAATGAGATTATTCAAACAGTGTAGGTATTCTCTTCGGAGGTATAATTTGATGAAAATGACGTACGAAACCCCCGCATTGGAGCTTATCTCCTTTGAATCGGCGGAAAGCATCACGGTTTTAAGCTCGTTCGGTCCGATCGACAACGATCCAAACAGTCACGCGCGCGACAACGAAATCAACAGCAACACCTGGGGCTGATTTTTCCCGCACCGATTCTGTATAATACCGTTTTTTAAGCGACATTTTCGATGTCGCTATCGGTGTTTGTGTAAAATTACATTTTTTCTTCAAGAAGAACCCCGCCTTTCGGCGGAGTTCTTTCTTTTTTATCGAAATCGTTTTCCTTATTCCTCCGCAAGGGCGGCAAGGGCGTTGAAAAGCTTATCCGAAGAAAACGGAAAGCTCTCGTCGGGGATCGATTCGCCGCAAAGTGTCTTTCCCGTTACGGGATGGGAAAACGTAAGGCGGAAAGCGTGAAGACCGATGGTGTGTGCCGTGTCGTGCGCGCCGTACTTTTTGTCGCCGACGAGCGGAAGACCGTGATACGCAAACTGGGCGCGAATCTGGTGCGTTCTTCCTGTATGCAGGCGGATCAGCACCAGCGAAAGTACGCCGTCGGTCGAGAGAAGCCGATACGACAGCGACGCCTCCTTTGCGCCCTTCTTCTTCGTTGCCGATACGCTGACCTTGGAATCAAACGGAGCTTTCGAAATGTAGTCGACGAACGTTTCCTCTTTCTCCTGCGGCACGCCGTGTACGACGGCAAGATATTCCTTGCGGAATTTTCCCTTGTCCCCCACCACCTCCGAAAGTGCCGCCGCCGTTTCCTTCTTTTTGGCATACACCATAACGCCGCCGACATTGCGGTCAAGGCGGTGTACAACGCCGACATACGGCGTTTCGCCGCGTTCCCTCTCGCGGGCAAGAACAAAATCGGTCATGGCTTCATCGCCCGAATCGTCGCCTTGTGAAAGCACGCCGACGGGCTTATTCAAGAGGATCAGCGAAGCATCCTCATAATAAACGGTCGTGTTCATTTTGTTTTTTCTCTTTCGGCTGAATTTCCCGTGCGGGACGTTTCGAGCAATTTCTTCGAAGCTTTTTGCCCGTCAAAATAAAAAAACAGACCCCTTTTCGCGGCACGAACCGTAAAAAGAAGCCGTTTTCAAAAATGGAGCTGGTGGTGAGGATTGAACTCACGACCTGCTGATTACGAATCAGCTGCACTACCACTGTGCTACACCAGCATTCGAACGTGTCCGAACAGATAATATTATAACGGTTTTGTCGGCATTTGTCAAGAGTTATTCGAAAAAAAGAAAGTGAAAGAGAATATTTTTTTCAAACAATCGGTCTTACCGTATTTGTGCACTCGGCTTTACCGTGTTTGTGCGCAGGTAACGGGGCGTGTTCACATTTTCAAACCGATTCGGCAACAAACAGCTCTTGAATATTGTTCTATTTTGAACTATAATAAATTCATCCTTAAACATGAGAGGAATGAAAAATCACCATGCCCATCAATGCTTTCTGGGAGTACACGCTTTCCCTTGAAAGCCGCTACACCGATTATCGAAAGCGCATTATGAAAGCGTTTTCTCTGTCCGCCGCCGAGGTCGACATTTTGCTTTTTTTGGCAAACAACCCGGGCTTTGACACCGCCGCGCAGATTGTACGGATCCGAAAGATTCCGAAATCGCAGGTCTCAATGTCGGTCGCAAGCCTTTGCGAAAAGGGGCTTTTGACCGGAGCGCACGAAAAGGGCGACAAAAAGAGCGTCCATCTTTCCCTCCCCCCTCTCGCCTTGCCCGTCGTGACCTTCGGTCGGGAGGTGCAGGAGGAGTTCGCCGCGCTTCTCTTCAAAGGATTCTCCGACGAAGAAAAAGAAACGCTTTTGGCACTGCACAAAAAAATCGAACAAAATCTCCGCAGCGGGCTTGCCGGCGGTCCGCAAAACGAAAGAAAGGAATGATCCGAACACATGCATACACTTTTCACGGTTCTCATCTGTCTTTTTGCCGGAATCGGCGCGGGGCTCGGCACCGGCTTTGCCGGCATGAGCGCGGCGGCGGTCATCACCCCTATGCTCGTCACCTTCCTCGGCATCGAGCCGTACACCGCCGTCGGCATCGCCCTTGCATCAGACGTTCCGGCAAGCGCCGTCTCGGCTTATACCTACGGCAAAAACAAAAATCTTGATATTAAAAACGGCTCGGTCATGATGCTGTTTGTCCTGTTGTTCACGATGGTCGGAAGCTATGTTTCCAGTCTTGTCCCGTCGGCGACCATGGGCAATTTTTCGGTCTTTATGACCATGCTTTTGGGCATAAAATTCATTATACGTCCCGTCATGACGACCAAAGACGACATGGGAAAAGGTTCAAAGAACGCACGAATCGTAAAATCCGCCCTGTGCGGCGCTTTGGTCGGCTTCATCTGCGGCTTTATCGGTGCGGGCGGCGGCATGATGATGCTCCTTCTTCTGACGAGCGTTTTGGGGTACGAGCTGAAGACCGCCGTCGGCACAAGCGTTTTCATCATGACCTTCACCGCCCTTACCGGTTCGGTCTCCCATTTCGCCATCGGCGAATTGCCCGAGGCGCTCCCTTTTATCCTTTGCGTTGTTTTTACGCTGATCTTCGCCCGCCTTGCCGCCGTTATCGCCAACAAAGCAAGCCCCAAGACCCTGAACCGCGCGACCGGCGTTATTCTTTTGATTTTGGGCATCGTCGTACTCGGTTTTTCGCTGATAAAATAAATCCGACGCATAACGCATAACGCATAACGCAAAAACAGAGCCGCTACGGCTCTGTTTTTGCGTGGTTTTGCGCTCACTCTCTTCGTCACCGTCGGAAATTCCGTCTCCGCATAAACGCCTTATAATACAAAATGCAATAAACGATAAACAAAACGAGCGCCGTAATAAAGGCGACAATAAACCACCGGCTTGTGAAGAACGCCGACAAAAGGCTCAATGCGTAAAGCAGATTGCTTCGGTCAACCGCCGTGTTGGCGACAAGCTCGGTCTTGCCCAAAACGATCGTGCCTCTGTATGTCGCGACCAGCTCGCCGAAGGTCTGCCCTTCGCGGATCGGCGCTTTCGCGTCCTCGTATACCATCTGCTTGAGCTGTACGTCCTCGGACGGATAGCCGACGGGAAGAAGCGAGACGATATCCTCTTTGGCATAAAGGGTGACATGATCGACCTTGGCGGCAAGACTTACGGGAATCTCGCAGATCATTCCGCCGCCCGACGCTGCCTTTTGTACCGCGAAATTATCAAAGCAGGCGTTTAACAAAGTCACGCTGTCGGCATAAGCATAGTTTTCCTTTTCGATCTCGGGCGCGTTTAATACGACCGTGAGATACGAAAGCCCCTCGCGCTTTGCGACGGCAACAACGCAGTTTCCGCCCTGCGGCGTATAGCCCGCGCTCAGCCCCATCGCGCCCTTATAAAAATAATCGGTCTCGCCCTCGACGCGGCGGATAAGGCGGTTGCGGTTGTATAAATACCGACGGTCGCTCGTCTTGTCGGTCGCCTCGATCGTATAATTGGTCGAACCTGCGATCTTGACGATCTCGTTGATATAATAGGCATACTGCCCGATCAGCGCCGTATCGTACGCTGTCGTCACCATATTGTCGTCGTGCAGTCCCGTGGGGTTGGTAAAGTTCGTGTCCTTTGCGCCGATCTCTTCGGCTTTTTGATTCATAAGCGCACAAAAATCCTCGACCGAACCGCCGACATATTCCGCCAAGACGTTTGCGGCGTCGTTCGCGCCCACGACCAGAAGTCCGTACAAAAGCTCGCGCGCCGTAAAGCCTTCGCCCGCCTTGATCGGGCGGGTCGGGTTAAGCTTCGTTCCCGTCGTGCGGTTGATCGCCGTCTCGGAGGCATAGATCACCGTCTCAAGATCGGGAATGTGCTCAATCGCCACAATGGCGGTCATGAGCTTTACGGTCGAGGCGGGATAAAGGAGCTGTCGTGGGTTGTCCTCATAGACGATCAGCCCCGTTTCCAAATTGACGGCAAGACTGCTCACCGCCTCGGTGTGCGGCGTTTCCAGCCCCGCAAAAGCCGAGAGCGTTTGGTTATCATAATAGCAAAAAGGACGCGGAGAAGTCGCCGTCAGAAGCTCGCCCGTTCCTTCCGCCGACACGATCGACGAAAAAAGCCCCGAAAGGAGAAACAGTGCGGAAAGAAGCAACGCGCCGAAACGCTTTTTTCTCATTTTGCAAGTCCCCCTTCCTTTTCGAAATAATGCTTTGCCTGTTCGATATTGCGGCGGATCTCGGCGACCAGCTCCTCGAGAGACGAAAATTTTTTCTCGTCGCGCAGGCGGGTGTAAAATTCGATCTTCACGCTGTGTCCGTACAGATCGCCGTGATAATCGAGGATGTGCGTCTCACAGAGGATGGGCGCATCCTTTTCGTTTGCGGTCACGGTCGGCTTTGTGCCGACATCGGAAAGACCGATGTATTTTTCCCCGTCGATCGTGCAAATACAGGCATATACGCCGTTTTTCGGCTTGAGCTTGGTGCCCTCAAAGGCTTGATTGATGGTGGGAATTCCGATCGTTGTCCCGAGATGACGACCGTGAACAACAGGATAATAGATCGAAAACGGACGTCCCAGAAGCGCCCGTGCGCTCTCCATATCGCCCTCGGCGATAAAGCGGCGAATGACCGTCGAATGGATCATATCCTCTTTTCCGTCGCGGTCGCGGTACAGTACGTTTTCCGCAATAAGAACGCGCGTGCCGTGCTTTGCCATCTCGCGCTTCAAGGTTTCACAATCGCCCGCGCGGTCTTTTCCGAAGGAAAAATTGCTTCCGCACACGGCGATCTTGCAATTCAGTTCCCGAATCAAAATTTTTTCGCAAAATTCGGCGCAGGACAAATCCCGAACCGCCGAAAAATCGTCGGGGAAGAAAATATCCACGCCGAGCGTTTGTAAAAATTCTTCTTTTTCGTCGTTGTTGGTGATCAGCGTCGGCGTGCGTCCCAAAAACGAAACGGGGTGGGTGCGAAAGGTGTAGACGCAGGAAAAAAGCCCTTCGCGCTCGGCTTCGCGGACGGCGGTACGGATAAGGCTCTGATGTCCGCGATGTACGCCGTCAAAATTTCCGAGCGCCGCAACACAGCCTTTTTCGAAAAGAGCGGGAAAGGATTCCTTTGTCGGCGGATTTGAAAGTGTGATCATAAAAATCTCCGTTAAATATATAAGAAAAGCCCTCAAAATGGGCTTATTATTCTATACTATAATGATACCCTTTTTCGGGCGCGATGTCAAGGCACTTTTTTCGTGATCCAAAAAAACACATCGCGCGTCCTTTTTCATCCGAAAGTCTGTTTTTTCGTTTTTTCGGCGATGTTTTGCGCGGGAAAAGGCGCGATTTTCCGCGCAAAGGTGAAAAAAGGCGCGAACGCTTTTTCTTGTAAGACGCGGCGCTTTCCCGTATAATAAAAGTTGCCCCCTCTTCGGTGCGAAAGGAGGGCAGATAAAAAAACTACGGAAAGGATGGGATAAATCATGACCGATATGCCGGGCTTCGGCATACTTTGCTGCGGACGGGATATTGCGGAGCTTTCAAAGTCGGTGGGATGCTGTTCTGCCGTCAGCACCTATCTCAAGGAAAGCGGATACGCGCCCGCCGGTTATCATACAGCGCTTCTTTCGCGCGGCGACAAGGAAAAATTGCGGCTTTGCCGCGAAAAGCTGTATCATTTGTGCAAAACATGCGATCTGGTTCTGACGCTGGGCGGGGACGGTTTTGCGTCCGACGATGTGATCCCCGAGCTTACGGCGAACATCTGCGACAGTGAGGCGGTGTTTTTTTCGATCAATTTAAGCGGTGCGGGTTCGATCGGAAATTATGAACAAAACCGTGTCCAAAATCGTGTACATAAACGAAACAAAAGCGTCTGTACCCCGACTCGCAGCCGCGCGGGGTGCTGCGGGAACAGTTTGATCTTGAATTTTCGCAACGAAATATCGTTTATCGACACGGTTCTTCCGACCCTTTTACCGTCGATTTCCTTTGCCGTTGCAGGGCTTTCGGGCAAAGATCCCGAGGAAAGCCGCAAGACGCGCGAGCATTTGGAGGTGCTTTGCGACGAGGAAAACGGGCGAAAAATCGCGTCAGAAACGGGTTTTTTTCATTTTAATTCAAAAATTACGCCATAAACGGTTGCTTTTTTGCACAAATTCAAAAAATGTGTAGTGAAATTTAAAACTGTGTTAATCCTTTTCTGAACACAATCGTATAAAATTATGATGTAGTTCTGAATTAGAGAGAATTGCTTACGGAAAATTGTAAGCATTTTGTTTCTTTCCTCTTCACTTCACTTATCATCTTATTTTATACATCAAAGGAGGATTACCATGGGATTCAAAATTCTCATCGCGGATGACGATCCGAATACCTGTGATCTTTTAAAGATCTGTCTCGAAAACGAAGACTATGAAATCGTAGTCGCCAACAACGGTGTAAAGGCCGTTTCCGCTTTTAAAATTTATGAACCGGATCTGGTTCTCCTGGACATCACCATGCCCGGCAAGGACGGCTGGCAGGTTTGCCGCGAGATCCGCGAGATTTCTTCAAAGCCGATTATTATGCTCACCGCTAAGAACGAAGTGTTCGACAAGGTTCTCGGTCTTGAGCTCGGCGCGGACGATTTTATCACAAAGCCCTTCGATATGAAGGAGGTCGTCGCCCGTATCAAGGCGGTGTTCCGCCGCTGTGCCGGCCACGAAACCGACGATTCCGAGGTCGTAAAGTTTGACAACCTCGAGATCAGTCTCCAGAAATACGAGCTGAAGCTCAACGGAAAATCGGTCGACATCCCCCCGAAGGAGCTGGAGCTTCTCTATTTTCTGACCTCCAACTACAACCGAGTCTTCACCCGCGACCAGCTGCTCGACAAGGTTTGGGGATTTGACTATCTGGGCGACTCCCGCACCGTTGACGTACACATCAAGCGTCTGCGCGAGAAGCTGAACGGCGTCTCCGAAAAATGGCAGATCAAGACCGTTTGGGGCGTCGGCTACAAGTTCGAGCTGTTCCAGCAGTAAAAAGAAAAAAGCAAGAGGAAGTCGTAGGACTTCCTCTTTTTGCTTGTTTTTCCGCTGCTTCTCACCGCGTCTCATCCAGTGCGGAAAGAATGTTTGCCATGGTAAAAATGCCCTTATACAGCGCCGAAAGGCTGATCGTCTCGTCGGGCTGATGGGCTTCTCCGTGTCCCTGTGGAAGAGTGGGGTACTCTATATTCAGCCCGTAGGAATCGAACATCGAACAGCTCAGTCCGCCCGAAAGATAACGCGCGTACGTTCCGCCCGCGCTGTAATACGGCTCTCCGTTCGGATCGGAGACCGTGCGATACGCCCCGAGAAACGCCGAAAGCGTCCGCTCGGGAAGTTGTGCCGTATAGCACTCCTTCGCCTCTTCGACCTCAGCACCGCAAAAGCCGGCGCTCTTTGCCGCCGTATCAATTCGGTCCGCTGTCTCTCCGGCGTCGTAAGTACGTCCGAAGCGGCAGTCGACACGGCAGACGAGCGTATCGCCGCAAAGCTCGCACAGTCCGAGAACAAAGGTGTTTTTACCGAACTTTTCGTCTTCGGCGTCGATATTCGCGCCGCTTCCGAACGGGTCGGAAAAGAGCGACACCATTCCCGCCAAAATGTCACGATCCGCTCCGCACAGGCTTTCGGCTTTGCAAAGAAGCTTTGCCGCCTCGACCGCCGCGTTGACCGAACCGGTAGGGTACGCCGCGTGCGCCGCCGCTCCGCGGGAAACAAGGGTCGTAAGCGTCTCTTCGCGCGACACGGAAAAAGCGTCTTTGCCCGCAATAAGCCCGCAAAGCTCACGGTAAAGCGCGCCGTCCTCATCCCGCATCGAAACATCGGCACTGCCGATCACGGCGTTGACCACCGTTCCGCCCGCAAACGAAACGATCTGTGAAAAGGGAGTCTTTGCCGTGCAGGAAAGGTGCAGGATTCCTTTCTCGCCGAAGCTAACGGGGGCTCCGTTATCGGGCACGAGGCAGATTTCGGGGCGGCTTTCGTTTGTCAAAAAATTGTGAATATCCGACATGCCGCGTTCCTCATCGCCTCCGAAATAGATCATCAGCGACGAACGGAGCGGCAAAGCGCCGCTTCTTACCATGTCCAAAAGATAAATGCTCGCAACCGCCGCACCTTTGTTGTCGTCGACGCCGCGTCCGAAAAGAAAGCCGCCGATCTGCTTCGGCTCAAAGGGCGGGCAGACCGTCCAATCGCTCTCATCGGCGGGCACAACATCGCAATGGCAGAAAAGTCCGATATCGGCGCCCTCGCTTGCGTTTTCGCATTCCTTTTCGGAAAAAGCGACGGCGTATCCTTTCTTTTCCTCAACGCGGCAGAAAAGCCCGCGCTTTTCGCAAAGCGAACGTACCGTGCGCAGTGCGCGGTTAACCTCTTCTCCGTACGGATAGTCCTCGCCGTCAACCGAAACGCTCGGCACGCGGCAAAGCGTTATGAGGTCGTTTTTTATTTCATCGCGGTGTGCGTCGATATAGGCGCGCACCGCCTTTTGTGTTTCGCGATCCATTTTTTTACATTCACACCCCATTCGCCCGCAAGTATACCGCATTTTTTCGCAAAAGCAATCCGAAAAACGGGCTTTTTATCGATTTTGAAACAATTTTTTTCTCAATTTTCCGTCTTTTGCTCTTCGGCTTCCTCGGGGGCGTCCTTGGCGAACATATCTTTGACCCGATCCACCATGCCGGGCGCTTTTCGGATCAGCTCGTCAATGGCGTTGACAATGCCGACATAGCCTTCGTTCCCGTTGTAACCCGAATTTGCGTCAACGTTCAAAATCTTCACATCGCCGCCGCGCGTGGCGACCAAAAAGCAAAGGGGGGTCAGAGTCACGCCGGTTCCGCCTCCGCCGCCGAACTTCGGATTTTTCACCTCGCGTTTGCCGGAATATTCCGCACCCGCCGACGCAAATCCGACCGAGATCTTCGAGATCGGAATAATGACCGTGTCATCCAATACCGAAATCGGCTCGCCGATAATCGTATTGGTATCCAATACTTTTTTAATGCTTTCAAGAGAAGCGCGAATAACTTCGCTCAGGGGCATGTCCGCCATCGTTATCCTTCCTTTCCGTTTCTGTTTTTCCCGGCGCGTCCGCGCATGCGGGATTCATCGATATTTATATTCGTAATAAGCGTCCTCGGCAAGATACAGCGCGCGCAGTACCTTTGCGGCGCGAACATCGAGCCGCACCGAAAGCCGAAGCGTGGGGCTTCCTGCCAAAAAATCGGTGTCGACCAAAATGTCGTCGCCCATCCGAAAATGCTCGGTCTCGTGGCTTGCCGCCGAGAGCGTTTCAAGGCAGGAGCAGATCATGCCGTAGCCGACCGCAACATCGGCGGCGTCCGCTCCGCCGACGACGATGTGAAGCGATTCGACCGAAAGGCTCAGCGCGTCAAAAAAGGCGGGAAGGAATCCCTTTGCCTTGATCAGTAAAATACGTACGGCGCTGACGGCGTTTCGAATCTTGCCGAAAAAAGCGTTTTGCCCCGTGCTTTCGCCCTTTCGGCGCGCGTGCGAGGTGATCGCCCCGCCGATATGCGCCGCTTTGGCGACATTTGAAAGCTCTTTTTGCAAAAGAGAGACGGGGTTTTGTTTTTTTCTTTTGCTTTTTCTTTCTTTTTTCGGTTTTTCCTCTTCGAAAAGCTTTTTTCGTGCTTTCTTTTGCGCTTTCTTGGTCGGCTTCCGTTTCTTTTTCGGCGGAGGATAAATCGGAAAAGTGAAAAACAGTGCGCCTGCCGTCGCCGAAAGCGCTCCGCTTTCGCTGTCATACGTAACGCGCAGTTTCACCGTGAGAAACAAAAACAGCAGAACAAGGAGCAAAAGCAACGCCGCGAGCGCGCCGAGAACGATCAGAACGATTTTCATATTTCGTTACCCGCGCCTTGACAGAAAACGGACAAATTCCTCGGCGGTTTTTCGCTGTCCCGCCGAAAGCGCCTTGATATCCTCCAAAAGACGCTTGTCCCGCGGCGAAAGATCGGCGGGTGCGTCTTTTTTGTCACAAAGCCCCGCCGCAAAGGCAAAATCCTCGTATTCGATGCCGCCGTCGCTGTTTTCCGCAAGCTTTCGGATCAATTTTTTTCCCGGCGGGTTTTCCTGGCGGCAGGCGTGAAGCTTTCGGAGCTGAACATAACTGATGTCGGCATCCTTCGCAAAACGATGAAGACTGCGCTGTCCGCATGCGTGCTCGATAAGCAAAGAGAAGATCTTTTTGTTAAAGCAAGCGCGTCCGTCCTCCACAAGCGCCGCCCCCTTTCGTTATTTTAATCAAGCGAATAATCGGAAGATCAAACGATCACAGAACCGACTTGAACCGATCGTCTCTCGTCACGGTACCGTCCTTGGCGATATCCACCTGCAAAACGCCCTCCACCTTCGCGCTGTCGCTGTTTCGAAGAACGAACAAAACGCGAAGATTCTCGCCGTCGGCGGTGATCGGCTCGCTTTCCGTGGAAAGTCGGCGGGCGATCTGCGTGTACGTTCCGCCCTTTGACTCATAGACCCAAATTTCGGTAAGATACCCCGCGGGCGACGCGATCGGCGTATAGGCGATCGAATTGTAGACACCCGACGACGCGACGGCAAGAAGCGAAGCATTCGCCGAGAGAAGCTTATAGGAAAAATTGCGGTCCAGTGCCTTTTCGCGCCAGCCGTCGACGATCAGATGTGAGCCGATCTCGCCGTACACGGCAAACATTTCGCGGTATTCGATACGGTTGCGAAGAGAAAAGTCCAGAATGACCGACACGGCTTTTGCCATTTCACAGCGCAAAAGCGGGTCGTCGGGATTGAAATTTCCGTTTTCGTCGCCGTTGAAAATACCGTTGTAATACGCTTTCAGCACTTCCTCACGCGCCGACTCGGGGATCTTTTCGTAATCGTTTATTTTTTCGGCATAGCGCGACACCGTTCCGTCGTACCGCCCGCCGACAATAAAGGAATTGCCGTTCGGCGAAAGCTCGCTCGGAATATGACGCGCCCGCACGCGGTCGGTTCGGATATCGAACGAGCGTGTGATGAGCGAGGCGAATTCATAGCGTTTGATGGGGCGCATGCAGTCCTCAGACGAAAGCGCCGTGATAAGACCGTCGCCCGCGACCGAAAGACCGTATTCTCCGTTTGTCATAACACCCGCGTCGACCAGCGTCTGCATATAGCTCCCGTACCAAAGGGCGGAAACCGAGGCGACGCATTCATTTTTGCGGTTTGCGGCATAAGAGGAAAGCCCCAGATAGCGGGTGATGACCGTCGCCGCCTCCGCGACCGTGAAACGATCGGCGGGCGAAAAAGTGCTTTCGCTCGTGCCGACGACCGTGCCGCTCCTTACCAGCGCGTCCACATAGTCATAATACCACGCCCCGTCCGAAACATCGGCAAAATCGGAAGCCGAAAGCGTTTTTTTCGTCTTGCCGACAAGCTCCGCCGCAGGCAAAAGCGCGCCTTCGCCCGCGCACGGAAACAAGACCGCCGACAGCATGCCCGCCGCCGCACAGAGTGCGTACAGCTTCTTTTTGAAAAATCGTTTGTTCATCTTTGTTCTTCCGTCCCTTTATCCTTTACCCTTTTTGCTTTTTCCGTTTTGTTCAGCGTGCCGTGCGCGTGTGTCCTTCGGATACCGCCACACTGTGCGGCGCCTCATCGGGCGAGGACGGATTTTCGTCCCCGTCGTCCGGCAAAAGCGGGTCATAAAGGTCGGAAGGCCCCGGCTCGGCATCCTCTTCTCGCGGGTTGTCCTTTGCCGTTGCGGCATTATGCAGGGTACAGCCGCGGTTTAAGGGTTCTTCGGTCTTGGAATGTCCCGCAAAAGTCCCCTCGGGAAGAAGACTTGCAAAGTAAGCCGAAACGCCGTCGCAAACGGGTTCAAAGCCGCTCGGCGTCTTGCGGCAGGTATATTGCGAATCGAGAATAACAATATTTTCGACGTAATTGCGGTCGGGCGCCAGAACAAGCGCATACGAAACGCGCGATTCGGCAGGGCAATAAGCGTTGGCGACATTGCCCGATTCACCGCAGAATTCCACCACGGTGTGAACATCGCATTTTTCCTTCGGTTCGGAGCCCTTTTTGAACCAGCCCTCCTCTACGCGTGAGCCGCGCGGGTCGAAGCCCTCGCACAGTTCGGTCGGGACCTTGCCCGAATCCTTGCAGAATTTGGCTTTTACCAATTCGGAATCGTCAAAGGTGTTGAGCTTTGCCGCACCGCCTGCGGCGTTGCCGATGAGTTCCTCATGAACGCGGGTCATGACCTTGTCCCACGCGATCATGGCGGGGTTGGGTCCGAAGCGCTTTCCGATGTATTTCGGCTGATCATAGCCGAACCAGCACGCGCCGACATAATACGGTGTATAGCCCACAAAATAAAGGTCCTTGTCCTCGTTGGTCGAACCGGTCTTGCCGGCGACATTGATCTTATTGCGCAGCGTCACCGCCGTACCCGTACCGCTCGTCACAACGTTCTGCATGATCTTGGTCATGATCTGTGAGGTCGACTTGGAAATGGCGACGTTCTGTTCCACACCGTGTTCGAGCAGAATGTTGCCCTCGTTGTCGTAAATGACGGTGTAAAGGCGCGGTGTCGAATGGATTCCCTCGTTCGGGAACATGGTATACGCGCCCGCCATTTCCATGACGGTAAGTCCGTTGGTAAGACCGCCGAGCGCGAGAGGCGCATAGTCGCAGTCCGATTGCGTAAGACTGGTAAGTCCCAGTTTTTCCTTGGCAAAATAATAGGAATATTCGGGCGTTATCTTGTCGAGCGTCTTGACGGCAAGCGTGTTCAGCGACTGGGCGATGGCATAATTGACCGTGGTAAGCCCGCGATAGTCGCGTCCCGCGTTGGCAGGCCAATAGCTCCGTCTGTCCTCCATGTATTTATACGGCGTATCGTCGATCACCGTCGCGTAGTCGATATAGCCGAGATCCATGGCGGGAGCGTAAACGGTCAGCGGTTTTATGGACGAACCGACCTGACGTTTACTCATGGTGGCGCGGTTCAAAATACGGCTTCCCGTCTTTTCGCCGCGTCCGCCGACAATGCCCTTCACATCGCCCGTGTACGGGTCAAGAATCACCATCGCCGACTCGGGCTGAATGCCCTCGGTCTGCTTGAAGGTGTCGGGGTCGGCGTAGACCTCCTCCATGATCGACTGAATCTTGGGGTCGACGGTCGTATGAATTTCAAGTCCGCCGCTGTAGATAATGTTCAGCGCCATTTTGCGGGGATAGCCGTAGGTCTCGTTCAGATCGACGATGATCTCTTCGATCAGCGCGTCGGTAAAATACGACGTGACGGTGTTGACGCCGATCTCACCCGTCATATCTTTTGTGATATTGAGAACAAGCTCGGTGTTCTGCGCCTCCTTGCACTCCTCTTTCGAGATCATGCCCAGCTCTTCCATTTTGTCCAAAACGGTGTCGCGGCGCTCTTTGTTATATTCGGGATGGGACTTGGGGTTGTATTTGTAAGGCGATTTAGGAATAGCGGCAAGCGACGCGCACTCGAGCAGCGTGAGGTCGGAAACGTCCTTTCCGAAAAGATAATTCGACGCCGCCTGAACGCCGTAGCAGCCGTTGGAAAGGCTGATGGTGTTGAGATACATTTCGAGGATCTCGTCCTTCGAATGCTTTTTGGTAATGCTGATGGCACGGAAAATTTCTTTGATCTTCCGCTGCATGGTCGCTTCGTTGTCGCCCGAGCAGTTTTTGATCAGCTGTTGGGTGATGGTCGAACCGCCGTAGCTGGTTTTTCCCTTTAAAAACTCCAAAACCGCGCCTGCGGTGCGCTTCAGATCCATGCCGTTGTGCTCGTAAAAGCGCTGGTCTTCGATGGCGACAAAGGCGTTGGTCAGATTTTTCGGCATCTCGCCGATGGACACCCACGAACGGTTTTCGCTTCCGTGAAGCCGCTGGTCTTCAAGCTCGATTTCTTTTCCGCTCGCGTCGGTGTAATAAATCTTCGTGGTCTGGTCGAGCGTATTTTCAAGCCCTACGATATCGTAATCCTCGATCAGGTTGTTTTTGATGTAAAGTGCAAACGCCGAAACGACGATGATTCCCGTGATAATGCCGATGAGCATAAGGGTAAGCAGCAGGTTGAGGACGATCGACAAAGCGCGGCGGCCCGTTCCCTTTGATTTTTTGCGTCGGCGGTGCGTTCCCTTTTTGGGAGTAAGATCGGTGTTGTTCAGATCGGCGGTGCTGAAATGGCGCGTTGCGCCGGTATTGTTCTTCGGTTCCATAAAAGCTCCTTTCCGTGGGATTCTTTCTTTGTATAGAATCTGTATTTTGCGGTAAAATATAACCGTATTTCCGAAAAATGACCCGAAAACGGGGGGATATTATGAAAAAAATCTCGATACGTTCGCTGCGGGACATGCTTTTCCCGTGCGGCACGGTTCTTTTGATGCTTTTGTTCTTTTTTGCGGCAAAAACGATCCTTCGCCGCTTTGACTTTTATTCGCTCTCGCCTGCTGTCGAAGAAAATGCTCTTTCCGCGGTGCGGGAGGCGCAGAGCATGCAGACATCCGATACCGACGCACGCGCCGATGCGCCGTATATCACCGAAACGCGAACCGTGCGCGAAACGCGCGGCGTTCTCGGGATCTACGACTGCTTCGGGAATCTTCTCGAAACCTGTGACGCCGAGCTTTCGTATCTTCCGTCGGGCGACCGCGCCCTTTTGCGCGAGGGGGTCGTTTTTTCGTCCGAGGGCGAGCTGCGGGATTTTCTCGAATCGCTGGACAGCTGATTTTTGGGAAAAGCAACCCACGATACCGCTATTATACACCATTCCGCGCAAAAATGCAATTGAAAATTGTCGCAAAATGCGAATTTCACGTGCGGGGAAAATCGGCAATTCTCCGAAAAAGAAACGCCGAAAGCAAAAAAGACAGCAAGAGAGCGAAGCGGAAAACGACCGCGTACCGAATAAGCTCCGCCGAAAAAATACGAAGCTCTCTGTGCGAAAAAAACGCGCGGAGAGCTTTTTTGACTTTTTAAAGGGAATCGAAATATGCACGGCGAAGCAGGCTCACTCCACGGTACGAATATGAATTTTACGGGCATCGCCCCCCGTTTTTTCGAAAATCACCTCGTACCGCTTGTCGGGAAGCGCGAACGGGATATTTTCGCACCACTCCGCGGCGATGACGCCGCCGCGGTCGAAATAATCGTAAAAGCCCGTGGCATAAAGGCTGTCGTCGTCGAAAATGCGATACATATCAAAATGAAAAACATCGAGCATTCCGCCCGTATATTCGTTCACAATGGCAAAGGTCGGACTGCACACGCGCGCCTGCGGACAAAGCGTACGGCAGAGTCCCCGCACGAAAGCGGTCTTTCCCGAGCCGAGATCGCCGAAAAAGGCGATAAAATCCCCGGGCTTTAATTTTTTTGCAAAAACGCCCGCAAACGCTTCGGTCTCCTCGGCGCTGTGGCTTTCGAAGATTTCTTCCGTATTCTTCATGTTTCATCTTCCTTATGGTTCGATTGTTTTTTCTTCCTTTTTGTGTTGATACGCCTTCAGCATGGTGCAAAGTCCCGTATAGCGGCAAGCCTTCCGATCGTTTTGCACCATGCGGGCGACCGTTTCCTCGCGTCCCAAAACAATGACTGTTTTTCGGGCGCGGGTCACGGCGGTATACAGCATATTGCGGGTCAAAAGCGCACTCGGCGCGTCAAAAAGCGGGAGGATCACGATGGGATATTCGCTTCCCTGACTCTTGTGTACCGTCACGGCAAAGGCGTGCTCCAGCTCGTCGCTCTGTGAAAAATCGTACTCGACGATCTTGTCGTCAAATTCGACCGTAAAGGTCTCGGTCTTGATCTCGACCTTGCGGATGATTCCGATATCGCCGTTATAAACGCCCTCGCCTTCGTTTCCGTCGGCGTCGTGCCACGTCATCATATAATCGTTGCGCACCTGCATGACCTTGTCGCCCTCGCGGAAGACCACGTCCCGCACCTGCCGCTGCTTTTTGTCGGGCGACGGGGGGTTTAGTTTATCCTGCAAATACCGATTGAGCGCCGCCGTTCCCGTCTCACCTTTGCGGGAGGGCGAAATGACCTGAATATCGTTGAGCCGATCCAGTCCGTATGCCTTGGGAAGCCGCGTTTCGCAAAGCTCTCCGCAAAGAAGCGAAACGGCGCGGGCGCTGTCGCGCGGCATGAAAAAGAAATCCTTGTCGTGTGCCGAAAGAATCGGCATTTCGCCGCGGTTGATACGGTGCGCATTTTCGACGATCAGCGATTCCTGCGCCTGACGGAAAATGACGTTTAAGCTCACCGCCGGAAACAGCTTTGAATTCAAAATATCCCGCAGACAGTCGCCCGCTCCGACGGGAGGAAGCTGGTCGCTGTCGCCGATCAAAAGCACCTTTGCTCCGGGCTTTACGGCGCGAAGCAGGGAAGACAAAAGCAAAACGTCCATCATGGAGGTCTCGTCGATAATCACCGCGCCCGCGTCGAGCGGATTTTTTTCATCGCGGGCAAAGCCCATTTTTTCGCCGTCGCCGTATTCCGCTTCCAAAAGGCGGTGAACGGTCTTCGCCTCGCGCCCCGTGGCAAGGCTCATGCGCTTGGCGGCTCGTCCCGTCGGCGCGGCGAGCGCGCTCTCGATTCCGAGCGAATCAAAAAGGCGAAGAATCGCCCGAATCACGGTGGTTTTTCCCGTTCCGGGACCGCCCGTCACGATCAAAAGCCCGCTTGTCACGGCGCGGCGGATTGCTTCTTTTTGCCGCTCGGCAAAGGTGATATTGCTCTCGCGCTCAACGTCGGCGATATAGCTCTCGGTCTTCTCGATGGGGATATTGATTGCCGTTTCGGAAATTTCAAAAAGCTTGTCCGCGCAGTAGCGCTCGGCGGCATAAACATATTCAAGATAGATCGCGGTCTCCTCGCCGAATTTTATCGCGATCAGCTCGCCTTTCATGGTAAGAGAAGCGACCGTGTCGGAGATTTTCTCTTCATCGGCGTGCAAAAGCTCCGACGCGCGCCGAATCAGAAGCGGGAGCGGAAGATAACAATTGCCGCTCCGTCCCATTTCAAGTCCCAGCGCATATTTCACGCCCGACGCGAGACGAAAAGGCGAATTTTGGTCGATTCCGAGATTTTGCGCCAGCCTGTCGGCACGTTCAAAGCCGATCCCGTCGATCTGTTCGCAAAGCAAAAACGGATTGGATTTTAATACATCGACCGCCGCCGCACCCCATTTTTTATAGACCTTGACCGCCGTCGCAGGTCCGAAAAAGCCGTCGAAAAACATCATGACGCCGCGCATGCCGAACTGTTCTTTGTAGCTCTCGCTCATTTTCAGCGCTTTTTTCGGGGTGATTCCGTTCACGTCCGAAAGCCAGTCGGGATGATTTTCCAAAACGTCCAGCGCGTCGGCGTCGAATTTATCGACAATGCGCTTGGCAAGCACGGGACCAATCCCCGCGACCGCGCCCGAGGAAAGATACGAAAGGATCGTATCGCGGGTGGCGGGCAGCTTTTTTTCGTAATGCTCCGCCTTGAACTGCCGCCCGAACGAGCTGTGATAGGTCCATTTTCCGCTGACCGTTACGGTCTCGCCCTCGTTGAGAAAAGGAAGAATGCCCACAACCGTAACGGGATTTCCCGAACAGTCCAGTTCGCAGACGGTGTATCCGTTGGCGCTGTTTTGATAGATGACCTCGGCGCAGGTTCCCGTCAGAGTCTCCTCCGTGCCGACTTTATCCTCTTCTTCGAAAAGAGAAGAATTTTTGTTTTCCACGCCGCGTCACCTCCCGTTTTTCTTCCGTTTGATTTTATCCTTTTTCCGTTTTACTTCGGTATTTCTTCCGTCCGATTCCGCTTGATCTCAATTGTTTGCCCGTTCATCCGCTGTTTTTTCGATCAAAAGATTTCCGAATTCCGCTTGCAGCTTTTCAAAAACCTCGGCATCCGAATCGGTCACGCCGTATAAAACGATTCGGTCGGTCACATCGCGAAGCGGACCGTGCGAAAGAACACTTTCCAAAATGCGAAGCGCATATTCCCGCCGCACCGCGTCCTTCGAAGAAATGTTCATCACCGAAAGGCGCAAAATAAGTCCCGCACGGCGCAGAGTAAAAAAGTCCGCCGCGGCTCGAACGGAAAAGAAAACGCCCAGAATCGCAAAAAAGCAAAGCAGGATCTTCAAAGCAAAATACAGCACGGCGCGCCGCCCTCACTTTATTTCATTCCCCTATATTATATGCCATTTCGAAGGATTTCGCAAGTCCTTTTTTCACTCCGCCTTTCCCGCCGTCTTATTTTCGTTCGACCGCTTTTCGCGCCTTGCGCGGCGGCGCGTTTTGCCTTACACTGAAAGCGATCGCAAACGCAAAGGGAAAAGAAAAAGAAAAAAGGAGGCAATCGCATGGGGGCGGAGAAATACGGTTATATCCGCGTGTCGAGCAAAGAACAAAACGAGGATCGTCCGTTTTTGGCGCTTCGCGAGGCGGGCGTACCCAACAAGCGCATTTTTCGCGACAAACAATCGGGCAAAGATTTTGAGCGTCCGCAATACCGAAAGCTTTTGAAAAAGCTTCGGCGGGACGATGTTTTGTACATAAAGAGCATTGACCGTCTCGGTCGAAATTACGAGGAGATCTTGCAGCAATGGCGGCTTTTGACCAAAGAAAAGGGGGCGGATATCGTCGTGCTCGACATGCCGCTTCTCGACACCCGCCGCGGAAAAGACCGGATGGGAACTTTTCTCAGCGATATCGTTTTGCAGGTGCTGTCCTTTGTCGCCGAAAACGAGCGCGACGCCATTCGCTCCCGCCAAGCCGAAGGAATCGCCGCCGCCAAAATGCGCGGCGTGAAATTCGGCCGCCCCGCCTGCCCTCTCCCGCACGATTTTCATAAGATCCGCACCGATTGGCGCAAAAAACGCTATACCCTCTGTCAAGCCGCAAGCCTTTGCGGTATGAAAAAGGGGACGTTTTACGCTAAAGTGCGAAGGGCGGAGAGAGAAGAAGAGGAAAAGAAGGACAAACGGCATGAATAAGGGAAAAAAGAAAAGAGTTTGCAAAAGTATACCTTTGCAAACTCTTAAATTTTATAAGATTCTATGTATAGTATATCGCATTTTTCGAAACATTTCAAGGGGTTTTGTGAATTTTTTTCGAATTTTGCGATATTTTGCCTGAATTGGGCGGATTTATAAAGGTATACCTTTGTAAACGGAAAAGGAGAAAGAAGCATGAAACAATGTCATCAATGCGGTTCGGCCGTGCGGGACGAGGAGGCAACACGTGCGCCCTCCAAGGGGGAAGCTTTCAAAAAATCTTCCTCCCGGCAGTTTTCCCGTTTCGGATGAGAGAAATTCTTTCGAAGAGAACCGAGATTTACAAATCAAAAGCGTTCTGCTGACAGTCGGGATCCTGCTTATCACGGCAATTTTACATGCGGAATCTTGCTTTATCTGCAAGACAATGGCTATATTACTCAATTACATAGAAACCGTAATGACTGTAGAAAAAGAAATTTCACAATGGAAAAGAGATGTCTTGAATACAGTTCGTTATGGGTACAGTAAATATGGTTTTGATCGGTCATAATAATAGGCAACTGTCCCCAAACAGCTATAATTAAACAGCTATAATTAATACACTACAAGCGTAAAAGGGAGTACGGAATACCCTTCCGCCCCCCTTGTCTCAGCATAATCGAAAGCCGCCCCTCTCGGGCAAGTCCGCTTTTACTGTTTCTTGCCATCCCCGCCGTCCACGTTTGCTTCCGCCTTTGCGGGATCGGCAAATTCGTCCTCTTCCTCCGTCCACTCATCGACCATCGGCACGTGATGAAACGTGAAGATATGCCGATCGAAATAGCTCACGAGCCAATATTTGCGGATAAACAATTCCGCGTGGTCGACTGCCATTTCGAAAGAAGGACGCCTCAGATCGAGCTGCGGAAAGGTCGGGCAGGTCACATGCCACTCCTTTTCCTCCTCGTCCCAACGATATTCAATTCTGTACTCTCTCGGAAATCCCGTTAAAATAATGATCGCTCCCATCCGATGAAAAATGAATCCGGGATCGGGCTTTTGCAGCTTTCAAAATCGGACGGCAAAAAATGTCCGATATCGCACACCTTTCGCACGCCGAGCCGCGCCGTCAAAGCCGTGCGGCATGTCATTTGAAAATCTCCAAAAGCCGATCCGCAAAACGCTTGTTCCGTGAAGAACCGCTTTTTATTATATCCCTGTAGACACGAATCGTCAAGTACTTTTTGTCAGAATATATCAAAAAATGCTATTTTGGCATATATTTCCATTTGATTAATGCGAACCACTTACACAATTTGCACTGCCATCATCCAAACCGATAGGAAACGGTCTGTAAAACCGTATTTTGGTTTCGATTGTTCCTACCCGTGTCGAAAATGAAAATCAAAATCAACTTTACAGCTGCAAAAAATCGTTTTGGACTGTTAAGGGCTTTGTGCTGTATACAGCGACCTTGACAGGCAAATAAAGAATTCCACACACTCATTTTCAAATTTTCAGGAGGAAAAAATTATGAACGAAAAAGTAAAACGATTCTTAGAAGACGCTGACAAAGCAAAGATTTTGTGCGATTTGGGTCTGTGCGAGCGGCGAGCGGGAATACTCGCCGTCCGCTGAAGAAACACCCGAATATCCGCTGTACGATGCGGAGAAAAAATGTTATTGCAAAGAGATTTCAATTTCCGTGACCGACGAAGAATGGGAAAGGATCAAAAAGAAGGCGCTGGAAAACACCGAATTGAAAAAAGCCGCACAGGCGGCAAGAGGCGAAAGCGCCGGCAACGATATCGTTGCCCTGCTTCTTACAGGAATTGCCGCCGTTCTCTACGTCGGCGGTTTCATCGCCGGAATCGTGTTCAAAGATAAACTTGACAGTGCCGCCGTTATGTTCGGCATCTGGGCTGCCGCGCTTGTCGAGGGAACTGTGATGTTAGGCTTTAGGCGGATCATTAAACTGTTGAATAAGATCGGCAAGGGATGTAACGGAATATTATCCGAATAAACTCAAAAGGCAAAATGCAAACTATTTGCGTCATGACTGAATAATGGGGATGCCATCACGCACAGCTATCGCCGGGCAAGCAAATAAACGGCAAGTTGAAAACTCCCCACTTGATTCCGCATTGGTTGTTTTCCTACACAAATTTACTTTGCGAAAGACGAATATTATTACAAAAAGAGGACGGAAAAGCATGATCTTCTCTGCCCTCTTTTTTTATAATTACGAGAAAAAACTCTCTTGTCGCAGCAAGAGAATGATAAATCATATAATCCGATATGATTGAAAATCGAGAGACGCAAGGTAAAACGTACAAAAAAGAAGGAGAAGAGGCAAAAAATCTATGGAATATCATGAATGTAGAGAATTGTGATAAAGAGCATCTTTACAAGCCTTAGAGTGTAAAAAAGTCATTTTGACCATAAAAGGAAAATAAAAAACAACAAAAAAGCCTCGGAACGCCTTAATATCAAGCGTTTCGGGGCTTTTTGCATGGAGCTGATGATCGGAGTTGAACCGGCGACCTCATCCTTACCAAGGATGCGCTCTACCTACTGAGCTACATCAGCAAATTTCCCAAAAGATGGCGATTCGGATGGGGCTCGAACCCACGACCTCTAGCGTGACAGGCTAGCGTTCTAACCAACTGAACTACCGAACCGTAAATGGCAGGGGCACAAGGACTTGAACCCTGGGCACGCGGTTTTGGAGACCGCTGCTCTACCAACTGAGCTATACCCCTGTGACATGGTGGGCCATCAGGGACTCGAACCCCGGACCGACCGGTTATGAGCCGGTTGCTC
>URJL01000020.1 GCA_900548115.1 uncultured Eubacteriales bacterium | reverse complement strand
ACCTTATCACCCTTCATCAGCGTAAGCCATTTTTAATGAAATGGAGGACTTCTGATGCTAACAGAAACCAAACGAACAGACTTGTTCTGTGAATATTATGCAAAATGGATTACGGTGTATAAGAAGGGCGCAATCAGAAAGGTGACGATGGATAAGTACCTAATGACGCAGAAATGGCTCGTTAAGCTCGTCCCAAACCTGAGAGTATGTGATATGAACCGGATCGCTTATCAGCAGCTGTTGAACGACTATGCTGAGTTCCACGAGCGCCAAACCACGATGGATTTTCACCACCAGCTCAAGGGAGCTATTCTTGATGCTGTTGATGAGGGCTTGATTGAAAGAGATCCTACTCGCAAGGCAATCATCAAGGGGAAGCCACCGGTTGCTAAAAAAATTAAGTATCTCAATCAGTTTGAGCTACATACGCTGCTGATCTCGCTCGACCTGAAGGATAAGGTGAATTGGGACTACTTTATCCTATTGGTAGCAAAGACAGGGATGCGCTTTTCTGAAGCACTGGCTCTTACCCCAAAAGACTTCGACTTTGCCCATCAAACACTGTCCATAAGCAAGACTTGGGACTACAAGGGAAAGGGCGGCTTCCAGCCTACGAAGAACAAGTCGTCTGTGCGGAAAATTCAAATTGATTGGCAAACCGTCATTCAATTCTCTGAATTAGTAAAGCACCTTCCCGAAGATAAGCCCATCTTTGTCAACTCCACTGTCTATAATTCGACGGTGAACGACATTCTCGGTAGGCATTGCAAAGCCTGTAACATCCCTGTCATCTCTGTCCACGGACTGCGGCATACACACGCCTCTTTGCTGTTGTTTACGGGCGTTTCCATTGCGAGCGTTGCCCGCCGTCTTGGACATTCAAGTATGACCACTACGCAAAAAACCTATCTGCACATCATTCAGGAACTTGAAAACAAAGACATCGACTTGGTGATGCGCTCTCTTTCGGGTTTGAGCTAAAAAAACAAAACCGGCTTGCGCTGATTAAAGGTGATAAAAAAGATGCCATCCGAAAGGGTGGCATCTTAGTTATTTGTCGTATCTTAGAAAATCGTTACAGTGTTCCTGTTGGCGCAAACGGTAGCCTTGAGAGATCAGCGTATCGGCTTTTAGAGCGACAAGGTTAATATCTGAGTTCAATGTCCGTGCGATCTGCTGCGTGTCGTATCCTCTTTCCGCAAGTTCAAGGAAGTCCTCATCTGATAGGGAAATTTGTGCGGCAAAGAGATTGGCTTCGTACTCCATACGGTTGTCCCGCATATTGAAGATCTCAAACTCTTTGAAGCCCCCGACTTTCGTGGCTTCCTCCCGGTGTAAAGCATCGTGCCCTAATTCGTGAAGTAGCACGATGTTCTCCATAATCGGATGCAGATCATTTTTGATAAAGATGAAGCGATTACGCATCAAGACTTTATATGCTCCACGCTGTTCATTGAACGGATAATACATTACCTCGATTCCTAAGTCCCTTGCTATTCTGAGAGGATCACGGGTTCCGCATTGAGCAACGATGGAGTTTGCTTTTTGTACGATTTCCGAAGTGCTTACATACATCGGCTTCACCCCTTTTCAGTTTATTCCTGTTTCCATTCTAACACACAATGTGTCCCATAAACGGGACTCAGTCCTGCTTGCTCTTAGAACGGTACTTCTTTGGGGTGTACTTTTTGTTTTTCTCTTTCGCAAGCCAATAGGCATCCATAATGGCTTGCATCATAACATCCATATCATCCTGTGCCAACTCACCGCCGGTAAACAAACCGGTTACTTCATCTGTGAGCTGTTGCGCTTGTTTGGCACCTCGTGCGCCGTACTGCTCCGCAGCCTGAGCAACGAGCATACCATCCGTACCGAGAAGCTGATCCACGGAAATATTAAGTGCCTTTGCCAGCTTCTCCGCTGCATCCAAGCGAGGACGAGAGGTTCCGCATTCGTATCTCTGTATGGTACGGGGGGAAACACCGGAAACCTTTGCAAGCTGCTCCTGCGTCATATCATTTTTTTCTCTCAGCTCTTTTAATCTGTCGCTGAACTTCATTATCAATTCCCTCCATAAGATTTCTATTTTTAGCAACACGACACTTTTTTCGTCACTTCTTATTGACACGACATTGGTGTCGTGCTATAATCTGAATCACAACAACGACACTTATGTCGTGTTCATATGATACAACACGACACTTTGGTTTGTCAAGAGGTTTCGCAGAATTTCCAAGAAATAAGGTGATTTAGTTGAGCAGATCAATACTGCATTGTGATATGAATAACTTCTATGCCAGCGTTGAATGTATGCTCGACCCAGCTTTGAGAAAGTATCCGGTCGCAGTCTGCGGCTCGGTGGAAGAAAGGCACGGTATAGTCCTCGCCAAAAACTATGCTGCCAAAGCATTTGATGTAAAAACAGGCGATGCAGTGTGGCAAGCGAAGCAGAAGTGCAGAAACCTTGTTGTTGTGCCTCCGCACTTTGAGGAGTACATCAAATATTCCAAGCTGGCAAGAAGCGTTTACAGCCGCTATACCGATCAGGTCGAGCCTTACGGAATGGACGAGTGTTGGTTGGATGTGAGTGGTACAGAGAACATCTTCGGTTCACCCGAAAAGGTGGCAAACGACATACGGGAAACAATCAAGTTTGAACTTGGGCTGACAATTTCCGTCGGGGTGTCTTTCAATAAAATATTTGCCAAGCTCGGCTCGGATATGAAAAAGCCGGATGCTGTGACGGTCATACCGAAAGACACTTTCCGAGACAAAATATGGGGACTCCCCGCAGCGGACTTGCTCGGTGTGGGACGGGCAACGCAGCGTGTATTAGATAGCTATTGCATTAGAACCATTGGCGATTTAGCTAAGACCGATCCTGACTTTCTGAACCGACGGCTCGGTAAAAACGGAATTGCCCTTTGGCAGTATGCAAACGGTAATGACCGATCCCGTGTTATGAACGCCGACTTTGTTTCTCCGGTTAAGAGCGTGGGACACGGAATTACTACCATCGAAGATTTGGAGAACGACGAGCAGGTGTGGCCCGTCTTTCTCGAATTGACGCAGGACATCGGACATAAACTCCGTGTCCACAAAAAGTGTGCGGATGGAGTCGCCATTCACATACGGGACAACACACTTTTTTCAAAGCAATGGCAAACGGCATTGGATATGCCTACACAATCCCCAATGCTGATCGCAAAAGCGGCTTTTGCCCTCTTTGAAAAAAGATACGACTGGAGGAACCCGATTCGCTCAGTCACGATTCAGGCAATCAACTTGGTGCCACAGGACACGCCCCGACAAGTCGATTTGTTTATGAACATCGAAAAGATTGAGAAAGCAGAAAGGCTCGACCAGTGCATTGAAACCATTCGCCAGCGGTTCGGCAAGAACAGCATCCGCAACGGTATTCTTTTTCAAAACCTCCGGATGCCGAGTGAAAAGCCTGAGATTACTATGCCGACCGGGGTGCTTTGTTAAGGAGGTCAGTATGATTAGTACAAGCAGTAACAAGATTGATGAAATTGTTGCGCCTGATGAGATCGAAACCTATGTTTCGATGCCGTCCTGTTTGTTGCAGGGGTGCAGTAATGATCTGATTATTTTCCGTGCAGATGGAGGAAACCACTTCACTCACTACGGCATTTATGAGGGGATGTTTCTTATCTTTGATGTCAGCAAAGATTTCAAGGAAGGACGCCTTTCCTGCTATCTGAACAATTCCGGCGATGATCGTCCTAAGTTCAAAGTTTCTGACAAGCCATTGGATGGCTATCGCCATTTTGGTAGGCTGGTTGCCAGTATGAAGAATTATGAGGTGTAAGGATGGAAGAAGAACGGCGCAAGGTATATGTGGAAGTCGATGTTACCCATAAGACAGATGGAACGGCTCGACCCCGGAAAATCAAATTTGAAGATGGTGAGGTCTACGAGATCGACCGTGTAAGGCACTGCTGTCGTGCGGCATCGACCAAGGTCGGTGGAACAGGGCTTCGTTACACGGTGATGATATGCGGCACGGAAACCTTCCTTTTCGATGAAGAAAACGGAAAGTGGTTTGTAGAAGGCAAGAAAAGAGCAGTTCTCTAAGGATGCCACCATTCATCAGCCCTGAGAGCGTCAAGGAACTTAATGAGGTGATGTGCGTGACAAAAGATAATTGGACACCTATACCGATGTATTGCTCTAACTGCGGAGCATTGCTTTACGGATATAGAAATGATGAGGGGAAAATCAAGTATGAGTGCAAAAGGTGCGGAACCGTAGCGGTTCGAGTCCAAAAAGGACGCCGACACGACAAGATTGACCTTTATGCCCCGGAAGGGCAAATCCGATACTATTGATCGGATAAAAACTGAATACGGCAAAACGACGGAATGGTTGAGGTGAAACAGACTGCGTAATTCCATCTCCAGGTCACTTGCTTTGAACACTTCGGTTGGTTAAACCAAACTTGCTATGCAGATATGAGAGGCCACCGACAAGACAGTAAGCCATAGGCTTAGTCTGTCTTGCCGGTGGCTTCTTTTTTTCGGCAAGAACAACCGACCAAGGGCTTCCGGCAGAGAAATCTCTGAAAGGAAGCCTTTTTCGATGCTAAATAAGTGGCTCTGTTATATCGCTGAATATCCGTGATCTCCGAATTTTGAACCCGAACACCAAATTCAAAATTCAAAGGAGATTACGGAAATGAGAAAAATATACCTTGTCAAAAAGAACCCCGAACTGCCCGCTGACGGCAATAACTGGCTCGTAATGAATAGCTTCGAGTTTAGGAACTTCATTCAGACCCCGGAAGGGCAGAAACGAAGAGATCGCTTTGGGCAGTTAGACGCTTGCTCTGTTGACGATGTGATCATCATCGCAGAATGTGGAACCGAAACCGCAAAGCAGTGGCGATCTGAAAAGGATAGACACGATTATCTTGTGTCAATCGAGAATCAGTCCGGAATGACGGTGTTTTCCTATAACACACAGACAACCACAGAAGATAATATGTCTGGCGAGGAATTGCTGGTGGATCAAGATTGTTCCGTCATTGATGCCATTCTCAAAAAGGAGGAGAAAAGCACCCTCTACGCAGCCGTGGCAAAATTGTCACCTGCCGAAATTAACTTGATGACCAGTTTATATCTTTGTGATGACCCCATAGGACAGCGAGAATATGCACGGCGCCACGGAGTAGCTGTGACGACAATTAATCATCAACTGACTGTTGCCCTAAAAAAGCTCAAAAAAATGCTCCCAAATTAAAATTTGCTTCGTACAAAACGAAAAAAATTTCCCAGTTGGTTAGTAGAGGGCAAAAAAACGAACAGATAGGAGCATAGATAATGAAACAGGTAATGATGATCAAATTCGACTCCCCGAAATGGAGAATGATTGATGAGTATAAGGTTGCTAACCCGTTTATTGAAGTCGGCTTTCGGCAGGTCAAGGATGTCGTTGATTTGCGTGTGTTTGATCTGCTGAATATTAGTCACATCAATTATAACAGGGCTGAAGAAATGCTTCTTTGTATTTACCATCTTCTCCAGCCGGACAGACGGATCGACGAAGGTATTTATAACGATGAGATTGACCAGTATTTCTCGTATCGGGAATGGAAAAAGGAACACCAGCCTTTAAGTGGAGTGACCGTAAGGGAAATCCTCACAACTGAAGATCTGAATGAGGGTGCTTTACTTCGGATTTTTGATGGAGTCACCGCTGCTTTCTACAAATCCGATGAGTACAACAGTCGAGAATATCGTTATTCAAACCTTTCGGAGTTACGCAAGGCTATGAAGCATAAGGAGGGCGGCACGAATGGGAAAGCCCAGTAAGGACTATGCCGTTCCTCTTTGGGAAAAAGCAAACCTCACCGTTTATGAAGCGGCAGCCTACTCAGGGATTGGCGCAGATAAGCTAAGGGAACTGTCCGATAGAGAGGATTGCGAGTTTGTCTTGTGGAACGGCACAAAGCGGCTCATCAAAAGGAAAAAGCTCGATGAGTTTTTGGAAAGAGCCTATTCAATCTAACAATCAACGATGCGATTCACAAAATCGCATCGTTGTCCCAAACGGTGGTTATCGGTATCCTAAAGCCAAACGAAAATGAAGGAGGAAACCGATATGACCAAGCAGGAAAAAGATAACCGAGTTCCCCTTTGGGAGAGAATGAACCTGACTTTAGAAGAAGCCGCCGCTTACACTGGTATCGGAACGGATAAACTTCGTGAGTTGTCGAATCGTGAGTCGTGTGACTTTGTTCTATGGGTCGGTACAAAAAGGCTTCTAAAGCGCAAGCAATTAGAGGAGTTCCTGATTAAGAGCTTCTCAATCTAAAACAGGAGGTTACTATGACTAAAAAGAAACAGGTCGGCGTAAGGTTCGACAGCAACCGTACCCGACTTAAAACAGGAGAAACACAGCGTCCCAACGGCACTTATGCGTACCGTTGGTCAACGCCAGACGGAAAAAGGCATTCTATTTATGCTCCGACGCTGGAAAAGCTGAGAGAGCAGGAAGAACAGATTATCGTGGACAAGCACGACGGAATACGGTCGGATGTCAAAAGCATCACTGTAAATGAGATGTTCAATCTTTGGTGTCAGCTCAAAAGGGGAATCAAGGACAGCACATTCAAGAATTATATTTATATGTATGAGCTGTTTGTAAAACCGTCTTTCGGAAAGAACCGACTTGTCCAAGTAAAAAAGTCTGATGTGCGGAAGTTCTACAACTCCCTTGCTGACGGCAAGGTTCTGAAGATTGCCACGATAGATAATGTCCATAATGTGCTCCACCAAGTTTTTCAGGTGGCAGTCGATGATGGAATGATTCGACAGAACCCAACAGACAATATGCTCAAAGAACTGAAGCTCTCCCACGGCTTTGAGCGTGAGAAGAAAGAGGCATTGACCGTGGCGCAGCAGAAGTTGTTCTTTGACTATATGCTCAGCCATCCCAAGGACACCCACTGGTATCCAGTGTTCTATGTTATGGCAAACACGGGGATGCGAGTCGGTGAGATCACCGGGCTTCGCTGGAGCGACATTGACTTGAAAAAGAGTATTATCCGAGTCAACCACACGCTTGTTTATTATAATCACCGTGACGAAAAGGGATGCTACTTTTCCATCAACACGCCCAAGACAAAAGCCGGTGAACGAGAAATCCCAATGACCGAGGGGGTGAAACAAGCCTTCTTAATGGAGCGAGAGTTTCAATCTCAGGCTGAAATCAGCAGTAAGAGCCGAGTGGACGGCTATGACGACTTTATTTTTGTCAACCGTTACGGGGATGTTCAAAATCAGGGAAACCTCAACAAAGCACTCCGCCGTATGATGCGAGATTGTAATGATGAAATCCTCGAAAAATATGGAGCAGACTCTGATCCTGTTCTTCTGCCACAGTTCAGTTGCCACATTCTCCGGCACACATTCGCAACAAGGCTATGTGAGTCGGGAGCAAACCTCAAATTCATTCAGAGCATCTTGGGACACGCTGATGTATCGACGACGATGAATATCTATGTTGATGTGACCGACGCTCTGAAAAAGAAAGAGATCACCGCCTTTGACGACTATATGACAACCAAGCTGGAAACTTGAAGGAAAGCACTCTGTGAGTAATTCGCAGAGTGCTTTCCCTTTTTCGCACATTTCTCAAAACTGAGGATGGAAATTATACTATAAGCAGTAATGAGAAATGGAGCGTCAGATATGGAGAATAGTTTAAGCAGGATGCGACCGCATCTTGTATCAGAATGGTCAGAAAAGAACTTACCGTTGACTCCTGATACCGTGACCTTTGGGTCTAATAAAACTGTGTGGTGGAAAGGGGCTTGCGGTCACGAATGGCAGACAAGCATTAAAGCTCGCTCCGCAGGCGAGCAATGTCCAATATGTTCGGGAGCGAGGGTGCTTCGAGGTTATAACGACTTTGAAAGTAAGTTCCCTGAGCTTGCGAAGGAATGGTCGCCCAAGAATGAGCCGCTAAGACCGTCGATGATTACAGCGGCTACGCACAGGAAGGTAATATGGCAGTGCAAGTTTGGACACGAATGGACGGCATCTGTGAAAAGCCGGACAGTGAACGGTACGGGTTGTCCCTACTGCTCACACAACTTCGTACTACCGGGCTTCAACGACTTGGCAAGCCGTTTCCCTGAAATCGCTGCGGAGTGGTCAGAGCGCAACCTTCCGCTGACGCCGGATCAGGTTACGGCTTTCAAGAATATTAAAGTTTGGTGGAAATGTCACTTGGGTCACGAATGGAACACATTGATTTCAACCCGTGCAGGAGGAAGTCAGTGTCCCTATTGTAGTGGGATAAAGCTACTCAAAGGCTTTAATGACCTGCAAACGAAGTTCCCGTCGCTTGCCATAGAGTGGTCGGATAAAAACCTGCCGTTAACTCCCGATGCGGTCAATGAGAAGTCAACTAAGAATGTTTGGTGGAAATGCAATACCTGCGGCTATGAATGGAAAGCCGTCGTCAAAGCACGGGTCAAAGGCGGTATGTGTCCTGTTTGTGCTGAGAGAGCCGTTCTGCAAGGCTATAATGATCTTGGAACAACTGATCCTCACTTACTCTCAGAATGGGACTATGAAAAGAACTCCAAGTGGACACCGAGCAATGTATCGAGAAACTCGATGAAGGTCGTTTGGTGGAAATGTGGAGCAGGACACTCTTACCGTGCCAAAATCACAGATAGAACTATTGAGCAAAAGGGTTGCCCTCAATGTGAAGCTGAGTTTCAACAGGCTCTCCCGCAGATGCTGATAATGATGTATGGAGCACAGAACGGCATTACGGTCAAAAGCAATAGCGACTCGGAGCTTGGAATGCGACTTGTTGCATACCTCCCTGAATTACATTGTGCGGTCGATATTGCCGGAGCAACCGTGACGGAGAAAAGAGAGCAAAGCGTGAAAGCCCACATTTGTCAAAGTAACCGGCTGGGTTACTACCTTATTAAAAGAACTGCGGATGCTTCGCAAATGGCAGCGGAAATCAAAACGCTATTTATCCGCAATCATATCTATCTCCATACGGATTCCGAGAAAGATGTTCAAGTGCTTCGAGAGAGATTTTTAGAATGGAAAAATCGAAATGCTTGTAAACTGAACGGAAAATATTGAGTTTCGTTAAGCCGTGTGTTATACTGTTTTAGTCGTTAGTTTCAGTATAGCACACGGCTCGTTTTCAAAAAAATGAAGCCACCTTACGCCAGCTTACTCCACGGCTTACGCCATTAGATTTTCCGCTATCTGAATTAGGCGTAACTGAGCTTACCCCAGCTTCAAATGAGTAGATGCCGGTCGGGACTTATAGACGCTAAGCGGAGCTTATCTAAGGCTGGTCACGAAAATCCCGACAATGAAGCCGCTCGACTCCGACAAGAAGGGTTCCAAGGAAGCTTCGGCTCCTGCGGCGGCTGCTCAGGCGGCTCCGGTTGTGGAGGAAAAAATCGATTTTTCCAATGTGGAGATCGAGCCGCTGTTCAAGGATTTCGTGGATTTTGACACCTTCTCCAAGAGCGATTTCCGTGCCGTGAAGGTTAAGGAATGCGAAGCCGTGAAGAAGTCCAAAAAGCTCTTAAAGTTCGTTTTGGACGACGGAACCGGCGTAGATAGGGTCATTTTGAGTGGTATTCACGAATATTATGAGCCGGAAGAACTGGTCGGTAAGACCTGCATTGCAATCACCAATCTGCCTCCGAGAGCGATGATGGGTATCGACTCCTGCGGTATGCTCATCTCTGCCGTGCATCACGAAAACGGCGAGGAAAAGTTGCATTTGCTGATGGTTGATCCCCACATTCCGGCAGGCGCAAAGCTCTATTGATTGATCCTAAATTGTCGGTGCTCACGCCACAACTTACGCCAATTTACTCCGAGCTTACGCCAAAAATGCGTCCCCAATTCTGCGATTGCAGACAAGTTCCGACAGACAACGACACGTTCATATAATTTAAGCCCGCTGACCGAAATCAGCGGGCTTTTTCTGTTTCTGCACCTAATGCATCTTCTGCATCTTCGTGATGTGATAAGGGGCTTTGCGCAAGTATTGTCATTATATCGTCAATGTTTGCGCATTGTTTTGCAACAGCGGGTTATACGTTGAAAACATACCTTATGCTGTAACCGAGCCATCTTTATTCCAGATTTTCAATCATACGGGTAAATACGGCTGCCGCCTGTGCTCTTGTTGTATTTGCATTCGGCAAAAAGCTTCCGTCGTCATTGCCTTTCATAAGTAGGTTTGCAGCCGCCCAGCTTACGGCGTTTCTCGCATAGCCGGAAATAGAATCGCTGTCCGAATATGCCGTATTGCCGTTTGATTCTACGTCATATCCCTTGAAATTTGCGTAGCGGTAAAGAATGGTTGCCATCTGTTCGCGGGTAATCGGATCGTTTGGTGCAAAACGGTCTTTTGAAACGCCGGAAACAATGCCGTTTGCATTTGCCCAGGCAACCGCCTTGTCGTAATAGCCGCCGATTTCAACGTCCACAAATACGGAGTCTCCTGTCTGCGGCTCTTTTTCCATACGATAGATAATCATGACAAACATTGCTCTGGTCACATAAGAGTCCGGTGAAAACTCCATCTCGGCGGTACCCTTCATCAAGCCAAAATCATATGCAAATTTCACCGAAAAGTAAAACCAATCTTTTCTCTTAACATCACCGAACGGATTTTCCCACTCGATGTCGGGTTTTACGCTGATATCCTTTTGCTTCTTCTTGAGTATGCCGCCCGTCACCGCATTGATTCTGTATGTCCACTGTGTTTTATTGTCCGCAAATACGAGATGATAATAAGGTGTTTTAATACCGCCGTCTACCAATTCCTCCTCCAAAAAGGTAACCCTGTCGGTGCAGCCTGCATCATCAACGGCAATCCTTTTTGCTTGGGTAAGCAGAATATATCTTCTGCCGTAAAGTATTTCTCCTGTCTTTGTATCAATCTGATAGTAATACAGATTTTCCCCCGTATAAAACTCCAACAAATAGCAACGCTTACCATAATAATAATTCAGCTCGGCTTTGGTGAACACGATTTTTTGTGCGTATTTGTCAAGACCCGCATCCTTCAGCGCAATCTTCTTTGCTTCCTCCAAAGAAATATAATCCGGCTCATCGGTGTTCTTGCTTTTCTTTTCCAGTATAGCGCCGCTTACCGCATTGATTCGGTATGTCCACTGCGTTTTCCTGTCGGCAAATACGAGTCGGTAGTAAGGCGTTTTAATGCCGCCGTCTACCAATTCTTCCTCGGTAAAGGTAACCCTTTCGGTGCAGCCTGCATCATCAACGGCAATCTTTTTGGCATCGGCAAGCAGAATATATCTTCTGCCGTAGATTATTTCGCCTGTCTTTGCGTCAATCTCATAGTGATACTGATATTTACCGGTGTAAAACTCCAACAGGTAGCAGGGTCTGCCTTGGTTGCGGTTAAGCTCGGTTTTGGTGAACACAATCTTTTGTGCGTATTCGTCAAGCTCTGCGTCCTTCAGCGCAATTTTCTTTGCTTCCTCCAAGGAAATGAAATTTGCACCGCCTATGTCCTCAATAGACTTTCCCATTACAGAGCCGCTTATTGCATTGATACGGTATGTCCACTGTGTATTTGTGTCCGCAAAAACAAGCAGATAATACGGTGTTTTAATTCCGCCGTCTACCAATTCCTCCTCCAAAAAGGTAACCCTTTCGTTGCATTCGGCATCATCAACGGCAATTCTTTTTGCGTCGGCAAGCAGAATATATCTTCTGCCGTAGAGAATGTCGCCCGTTTTTGCATCAATTTCATAGTGATACTGATATTTTCCGGTGTAAAACTCCAAAAGGTAATAAGGCATACCTTGATTGCGATTCAGTTCCTCCTTGGTGAACACAATCTTTTCCGCATTTTCAACAAGACCTGCGTCTTTAAGCGCGATTGACTTTGCTTTTTCCAAAGAGATAAAATCCGCCTCGCCGATATTCTCCTCTTTCTTTTCGAGTATATCGCCGCTTACCGCATTGATTCGGTATGTCCACTGCGTCTTATTGTCTGTAAAGACAAGCATATAATACGGTGTTTTAATGCCGCCGTCTACCAATTCTTCCTCGGTAAAGGTAACCCTTTCGGTGCAGCCTGCATCATCAACGGCAATCTTTTTGGCATCGGCAAGCAGAATATATTTTCTGCCGTAGATGATTTCTCCCGTCTTTGCGTCAATCTCATAGTGATACTGATTTTCTCCTGTATAAAAATCCAACAGGTAGCAGGGTCTGCCTTTATTACGGCTCAGCACTTCTTTGGTGAACGTTATTTTTTGCTTGTTTCTGTCAAGCTCGGCGTCTTTGAGTGCAATTTCCTTTGCCTCATCCAAAGAGATAAACTTTGCCCCGTCCGTTATCTTTACAGTACTTGAATCGTCTGCAAATACAGCCATCGGTATAAGCGATAGCAGCATGGCAATACAAAGCAAAATTGAAATCGGTTTATACGTTTTGGTTTTCATAAACGGTTACCTCCTTTTCGCAATTTAATGTCTTTCCGCAGCTTTGTGTTTATGCCGGAGTACGAATATCCGGCGTTTTTTCTTTCATGGGCTGCACGCTCCTTTCGGGTATGTAGTCATCTGTTGTGTTTTCGGCGTAAGAACGAAAAAAGGTGAGCCCGATTTCAAAATACTTTGAAAACGAACACACCTTAATAAATACCCGCGAACGAATACCGGAAAAAGGCAAACCTACGCCTATGCCGCGAGTAAATGTATGAATTGATTTTACGCCGTCGCTTCATGCTTGCCAAATCCTTTCTGCATACTTTCTTACAAATGCATTGTATCACATTTTTCCGATTTTGTCAATGTTTTTCGGGCAGTTTCGGTAATTTCGGCGTTTTGCACTACTGTGACCTTTGGGTCTAACAAAATCGTTTGGCGGAAATGAGGAGCAGGACACTCTTACCGTGCCAAAATCACAGGCAGAACCATCGAGTAAAAGGGTTGCCCTCAATGTGAAGCAGAGTTTCGGCAGGCTCTCCCTCGGATGCTGAATGATGTATGGAGCGCAGAACGGTAGGATGGTACAACACGTAGGCAATTTCGTTCGGAATTGCCCATTTTTTTGAAGAAAAACGGCGGAGGTTATGATCTTGAGGATCGAGACAGCATCCTCTGACTTTTCAATCGGTAAATCACGGTCAAAAAAGCCCCTTGAGCAAGGAGCAATCCTTTTCTCAAAGGGCTTTTGCCGCAAACCAAGGGACAGAACCGAAGGCTGCGCATGAAGACGCACAGAGAAGGCGCTATGCACGGTCGGATTCTTTCCCGTTGCGTGCGTACTCGATCATTCCGAAAACCGCGCATTTGTCGGGCTCGTCCGTCAGACTGTACTTCGTTTTGCATGTACTCTCAAAACCGCGCGCGATAAGATCGAAGGATCTCGAGATCTGTCCGCCGATGACAATCTCCGAAAAACGATCCGCCTTTTTTGCATCCGTAACACAAATCCCCAGATTTTTTCCGTAACGGAAAAATACATCGCACAATTCACGATTCCCGTTTCGTGCCGCGTCTGCCATATCCCGAACGCTGCCGGCACAAAAACCGCATTTTCGCGCTTCGGAAATAAGCGTTTTTGCGGAGATGAAGTCTTCGACCGTGCCGTTCGAAAACGGTTGATTCCACAAAGAACGCAGAGGCGACCCGTTTTTGTTCAGCAAAATCTCTCCCTTGCGGACAAGAGAATAACCCAAGCCGGTTCCGAGCATGAGAACGGCGATGTCTTCGTTTTTTAATTCGGGCTTTCGGTTCAGAACGCCTATGGCAAAGGCGGTCGAATCGTGCATAAAGGTTATATCGGCTGAGGGAAGTATTTTTTTCAATTTCTCCTTCATGCAGATCTTATACATCGAGGGAAGCTTATGGGTCATAAGGGAGGTTCCCGTTTCAAAATCAAACGGACCCGGGACGGAAACGGCGACGGAGTCGGGCATATATTTTTGTGCAAAGGAGCCGATTCTTTCGGGAATGTTTTCCCGTCCGTTCGGTTCCCTTACCGGAAACTGACCGAAAAGGATTTCGTGATTTTGCGCTATCCCGTATTTGACGGCGGTGCCGCCGATATCCAGTGCGAGTATTTTCATGATTTCAACAGTGTTTTGTGAACCGTTACCGTTCCGACTCCGCGGTTCACGATTCTGTATTTTCCGAAAGAGGCGGGCACGACCGTAATATCCAGAAAATTCATGTCGTAATAAAGCTCGGGATGCTCCGCTGATTCCACTCTTACCTTTTCGCCGTCCACAAGGGCAAGAACATGGAAAAGACCGTTTGTCTCATCCGAAATTTCTTTTTCAAAAACGAGGGTGCGAAGCGAAAAATACAGCAGATCATGTTCGCCCGCAACGATTTCTTTAAAGCCTTTTCCTTCTCGGACAACGCCGCCGTGGTTTACAAGATTTTCTTCGGTCCACTTTTTGTCTCTTTCCCCGCGGATAACATCCTTACCCATTTTAAGGTGAATGGGACGCGGAACACCGGTTTGCGGGTCTATGCGCTGATAGTCGTACAGCTTGTAGGTATAGGATCCGACGGTAAGAGAGCCTATCTCAAGAATAACCTGATTTCTGCCCGATGCATGAACGGTTCCCGCCGGGATCATAACCTGCGTGCCGGGTTTGGATTCAACCGCATGAATGTATTTTGCATAATCGATAAATTCATGGGTCTTTTCGGCGCGTTCGGCTTCTTCAAAGAACTTTTCACAGCTGTCTTTTTCATTAAAGCCGAGATACGTTTTTGCTCCCTGTCCCGCGACAGCCACATAGTAGCTTTCGTCCTGACGTCCGAGCTCGCCGTGATTCTTTATGACGTATTCCGCATGAGGATGGCATTGAATGGACATATTCCCCGAGGCATGGTAGGTATCGTCGTAATTGAACCGAATGGGAAAGTATCCGCCGAATTCGGTAAAGGCTTTGTGCCCGAGAAGGTCTTCTCCCATCGCCTGAACGAAGGTGAAGAACGGAACTTCGAATTCGGTTTTGTCCAGCCGGGCGACGAGTGAAACCTCCAAGGGAATCATATCGAATATCCATGCGCAGTTGCGCATTTCCTTCGGCAGATTTCGGAGGCGGTGAAGATAATACCCGCCCCATACTCCCTCAAGATATACGGGTCTGCAGCGGAAGGGACGGCGGCATAGCTCTCGGAACAGATCGAGCAGAGCGTCAAACGGGAGCATGCTCATTTTCACGGGATTATCCGCCGTGATGTAGAAGTCGATCGTGCGTTCTTTTATCATTTCCCAACGCAGTTCCGCCGCCGTTTCAAAATCCACATAGTAATTTCTTCTCATCATGAGCGGATACGGCAGCTCCTCTGCAAGACCGATGTTTCGGTTCTTGCCGTATTTGCAGTTCAATACAGAGGTTCGCGGAGTTACGTCCATCCATATTCTCACGTTATACGCATCCCGCAGTTTACTCGAGAGGGCACCCTTGCCGAAAACAATGAGACCGTCCGCACCTTGTATCTTTTCACGAAGAGCGGAAACCTTTTCGCTGTCCTGAAGACCGCTGTATCCTTCGGTGTACCTTCTTCCGTAAAGCAGAACGGGATCGCGTTCACGGTCCTCCGGAAGGCAGGGCTTCAGCTTTTCCGTAATCACTGCGGGTGGAAGCAAAACACAGGCGGCATCGACAAATTTGATATTTTTTGCGGCAAGCTTTTGACGAAGAACGTTGATCAGGGTCTCATATTCAACGCCGGGATATGCGTCGATGCCGATCGTTTTGACTCCGTTTTCAAACAATGCGGAAATACTTTTGGCAACGGCTTCGATACCGTAAGACAGATTTTCTCTTACGGAGGAAGGAATACAAATGCGGTTGACGGCATTAGGATCCGCATAAGGATAAGGGTGAAACATAAAGCTCACTTCAAATTACCTGCTTTCTTATACAGTTTGTGGTCGTTGTTTCGTGTGCGGCGGCAAATTTATCGTTTTCTTACGTTGCCCCACTTGTCGACCGATAAGACCTCGTATTTTGACTGCATGCCATTCGTTTCAATGCTTTGCGCCACGGTCGACGCGATTTGTTTCCCGTTTTCGTAAACGCGGTAATAGCAGTGTTCCTCATCTTCGCATGCATTCCAAAACAGCCTTCCGTCCGAAATTTGCAGACCGGTTATTTCACTCGGAACCCGATCGGTATAATCGGCAGTCAAAAATGTGATCGAGCGCGGCGGCAGGACGATTGTGATCTGATTATCCGCCGCCCGTACAAGTTCCGAAAAATCCTGCAGATCGCAAAAATCGTTATACGGAATATGAGCCGCTTCAAAGACATACTTTCGCAGCGGTTTGCTTATCGGGTGTTCCGATTCGATCCGAACCTCCGTCTGTTCGGTTTTCCAGTTGATTACGGCAATCGATACTGAACCGTCCGCGTTTGTGACCGCACAGGCACGGATATACGGGTTATTCCAATCGCATTTCAGAACTCTCGAACCTTTTCGGAACAGCTTTGCCATGTATCCCATCGTGTACAAGGAGGCACGCGAACCGTAATCCTCTTCGTCGTCGCACCATTTTACAAGACCGTGCTTGTTGTAGCGATAGGGCAGACCGAATCCCGAAAAGCGCGCGGTGTCATACCGAGCCTTTTCCGCGTCGGTATCGCCGTTTTCGCAAATAAACGGATCCGGGTAGTCAAACATCGTCCAGAAAACGACGGAAAAACAGCCGCCGTTTATTGCCGCCATTGCCGCTTCGGAAAGAGCAATCGCAAAGTCCGGCTCTTTTTCGGGAACATCAACGCAATAAGCACTGTCGTTGCCCATGGGCAGTGAGAATTTGTTTCTTCCGGGATATATATATCCGAATTCGCCGAGCATAAAGCGTTTTTCGACCGTTTTGACGCTTTCGAGCGGTCCTGCAAGGGAATCGCACAAGTATTTATAATTGTTCGGATCACCCGGCACAGGTCCTTCCGCATACAGATGAGCACAGTACATTTCCGTTATCTCATCCATGTTACGGATCGCCCAGTCGATCTGATAATAATTTCGGGGGTCGACGCAATCGGTTGCGATCAGCCCGATGCCGAGTTTGTGTCGTCCGAACGCCTTGTACAGGTTTTCATAAAGCTTTTTGAATAATCCGAGATCGCGCGACAGATAAGCATAGGTGTTACCGCAGGACAATTCGTTTGTAACGCAATAATAGCGGATTTTCGTGCATTTGCGGACGTTTAAAAGATAGTCAAGGTTGGAGGCGACTTTTTCGCAGTATTCTTCCACATTGAAATCATCTGTAATCATGGGCATCCTGCCCGGGACGGCATACAGAAGCGTGCCTGCATTTCGGAAAGTTTTATCGTAGTAATCCGCAAAAGAATCCATGGCTTCCTTCGTCCAATCGGCGTACCCGATAAAACAACGCGAAAAGGTCGGCGATATCTCGCGGAACACCTTCAGTACCTTTTCATTTCGGAACTTTTCCGACATGAGCGGCATCATGGTTGCTTCGCTGTTTTGAAATCCGACCCCGCCGAACAACCATCGTTGCCGCGGCTTTGTAATTTTTATTGTTTCCATAACATTTCTCCTTCGATCGGTCGTGCGCTTCTCTTACGGCACGACCGGGGTTGTTCTATGCATCCATTCTACTATGTTCGTCGGAATAATCAATTGACGGATTTGGAGTTTTTGTGTACAAAATCGGATTTGTGTTGAAATTGATCGGATTCTGTGCTATACTGAAAATGAAATGCAATTGCGTTGTATCGAAAAAATACGGAAAGGACTGTCCGGTAAACGGACAAAGGTGCGGCGATATGTATCAATTCAAAAACAGGGTGGATATTGAATTAAACTGCGTGCTGTACAGAACCCATGTCGCACAAAGATTTGTCCAGCCGTGCAGACCGTGCGACGCTTTTGTTTTTTATACGAACGGCGGACACATTTTCGAATCCGACACGTTCCGAATCGAATGCGCAACGGGGGACACCGTATACATTCCCCACGGATCTTCGTATACGAATTATCTGGTGTCGCCCGATACCGAATATTACCAAATCGATTTTTCGATTTTTGACGGAGAAAAACGGATTGCGCTTTTTGATACTCCCGCAAAACCGGACAGAAGCCTTTCTCAAAAGTATAATTCTTTTTTTGCCGACACGTATACTTGCTATGTGAAACACGGTTTTTCCCATGTTCCGTACTGCATCGGCAATATATTGAAGCTCATCAGTGTTTTTACCGCCGAAGAAATCGAAAAAAAGAATACGAATTGCGGGATCGGCCGCATTGCAAACACCCTTTCCTATATCGAGAAGAATTACAGCCGAAATACACCCGTGACCGAGCTTGCAAAAATTTCGTCTACCGGCGTTTCGAACCTTGAAAAAGTATTCAAACAGTGCTTTGATATGTCTCCGTCGGCGTACCGCAACAAAATACGGATAGAATACGCAAAGCAGTTTTTGGCGCAAGGATGTTCCATTGAAAGGACGGCGGAGCTGACCGGTTTTTCGGACAGGTTTTATTTTTCCAAAACTTTCAAAAAATTCACCGGAACAACACCGAGGGGCTTTATGAATTCGTATGAAATATTGCCGTGATCTCGAAACGGCGCGCCTTTGCGCCCCGTTTTGCGCATCAACGCTGAGGTGCGGAGCGACCCCGCGCCTCCCTGAGGTGCCGGACAAGATTTTCCGAGAAAAAATAACAGCCGAAAACACAGCCGAAAGTCTGTGCGAGCAGGTATCCGGATGTTATCGGACTTTGTTTGAACGCTGAATTTTTTTGTGTACTTTTACAAGAAACAGTGGGGTGTTTTTGGCATTTTCAACAAACTTTTTTTGAGCTATTGACAGCGATACGGAATTATTGTAAAATAAATAAGATTCATTCTGCATCTTTATCAAATTTTCACGCTGCGGATTTTACGGAGGATCTATTCGAATGAAAACAAAACGGTTATTTGCTTCCTTTTTAAGCCTTGCTTTGGCGCTGCCCCTTTCGATGACCGGCTGCCAGAAGCAGGCGGACAATATCGACGATCAGTCGAGTATTCGTCAAAACGTTACGCTCAACATGTATATTCTCACCGAAAAAGAGACCGATCCCGAACAGGCAAAAGCCGTACAGATGGCGATCAACGAGATCCTTCTTCCCAACTACAAGACCACGATGAAGATCAACTACCTCACCGAGGACGAGTATTGGGACACGATCGACAAGGCGGAAGCCGATACGATCGCTTATGAAGAACAGCTTGCCGCCGAAGCCGCCGCCGCCAAGGCAGCCGCAAAAGAGGCAAACCTGAACAAGAACAAAAAAGATCAAAAGGACGAAGCGGACGCCGAGGACACCAAGACCGAGGAACAGGTCGATCAGGAATTCAACAATTTGATCGATGACGTCTTCGAGAGCGACGACATTGTCCTCGATCATCCTCAGATCGATATTTTCGTGGTCAACAGCCCCGAAAAATATGCAAGCCTCGTAAACGACGGACGCCTCACGGCGCTCGATCAGTACATCACGCTGGAAAACAAGACGCTTACGTCGTATGTATATCCGACCTTCTTCACGGGCGCAAAACTCAGCACAACGCAGATCTACGGCGTGCCGGTGAACAAGCCGATCGGCGAATACGAATATTTCGTATTCAACACCGAGCTTCTGAACAAGTACGGCTACAGCGCCGACGATATGAAGACCTTTGATTCGCTCGAGGGTTATCTCTCGGTCATCTCGGCAAACGAGCCCGGTGTTGTTCCGCTCGCCCATGCCGAAGAGCCGCAATTCTTCGAGTATTACGAGACCGAGGGCGGCGCAATGGGCATCGGCAGCGATCTTGTGCTGCGTTCGACCTTCTCGGATGGTTATGCCGAGGAAGTAAAGGATCATTTTGCAACGATCCGCCGCTACCGCACGGCAGGGTATCTCCCCGCCGAATATGTTGACGGAACGCCCTTTGCCGTGGATATCCGCCGCGGCTGCGGCTACTCTCCCGAGAAGTGGAGCCGCGAAGAGGGTACCGATTACACCTGCACCGTATACAAGCGTCCGATGGCGAAAAACGGCAACACGCTCGATTCGGTCTTTGTCGTCAGCGCGCAGTCCAAGAACCCGTCGCGCGCCGCTCAGATAATCTCTTTGTTCAACACCAATGCCGAGCTTGAAAATCTTCTCCAGTTCGGTATCGAGGGTACGCACTACTACCTCAACAGCGAAACGGGCAAGATCCGCGTAAACCCCAACGGCGGTTACGTGATGAACAACAACTATACCGGAAACTTCTATCTCAAATACGATCTCGACGGCGAGGAAAACCATCTTGAAGCCTATAAGCAGCAGAACTTGGATTCGCTCGTAAGCTTCTATTACGGCTTTGTTCCCGAGCTTACTCTACAGGATGAGCTGACGCTCGAAGAGGCGAACAAGATCGCGCTTGAGTATTATCCCGGACTGCTTCGCGGCGATTATGACGTTGACGCGACTTTTGCGCAGATCAATGCGCGCCTTTCCGCGATTGACGTTTCATCGGAGATTTCCGCTATGCTGAGAGAAAACCCCGCGCTTGAAAACGAGCGCTTTATCTACTCTTACGATGAAAAGAAGAACGCGGACGATACCGAAGAGGAAGATCCCGTCGACGAAACGCCCGACGATACCGCAGCCGAAGGCGATGCCGCCGAAGGCGATGCCGTTGAGGGCGATGCTGTCGAAACGGTTGACCGTGAGATTTCCGCCGAAGAAGGAAACGGTGCGTTTGAGCGGACGGTCAAGAGCATTGACGATCTTCTTTACAAGTTTACTTCGACTCCCGGCGGTTCGGCGATCTTCTCGCTTCAGCAGGGTGTCACCGCAAAGTATATGAAGAAGGAAAACGGAAACGCCTATGTTGCCGAAAAGGTCAAGGACGACCTTCTCATGTACGGCGACGACGTTGAGACCGAGACCGACGCGGAAGCCGGCATCGTAACCGACACGACGATTGCAGATGGTACGGAAGCTGCCGAATAAGCCGAATTTACAACAACAAAAAAGGCGGGCCGTGTTTCGGCTCGCCTTTTCGACACTTTACCCGCCGTTTCGGAAAAGTTCTTTTCGCATATTGCAAATAGCGATAATTTGGAATACAATTGTTGAAAAATAGTCTGCGGCGCGGTATAATTGAAACGGCGGTGCGCAATCGCGCAAGAACAGTCCGCCGCAATCGGTGCGAGAACATTTTTGCACCGTCGGAAAGGAAAAAATATGGTACAGTTTAAACTCAGTGCTTTTGCCGATGAATATTCGCCTGTTTTTGACAAACAGATCGAAGGATTAAAGAAAAACGGCGTTTCGCTTATCGAGATCCGTGGTGTGGACGGAACGGGCATTGCCGACATTACCCTCGAAAAGGCAAGAGAGGTTAAGGCAAAGCTTGACGAAGCGGGCATCGGCGTTTCGGCGATCGGCTCACCGCTCGGCAAGATCAAAATCACCGACGATATGGCGCCCCACCTTGATTCGCTGCGTCATGTTATCGAAATTGCCAAAATTCTCGACACCGAGAGAATCCGCATGTTCAGCTTTTATATGCCCGCGGGCGAGGATCCGCAGAATTATCGCGGCGAAGTTTTCCACCGTCTCGAACAGATGCTGGTCATTGCCGAGGAGGCGGGAATCGAGCTTTGTCATGAAAACGAGAAAGGTATTTACGGCGACACGCCCGAGCGCTGTGCCGATCTTTTCAAATATTTCGGCTGCCGTCTGAAGGGCGTATTCGACCCCGCAAACTTCCTCAATGTCGGCGCGGAGCCTTATCCGCACGCCTATGAGCTTTTGCATTCGAACATGACCTATTTCCACATCAAGGATGCCGACGGACTGACGATTTATCCCGCGGGTCTTGGCAAGGGCCGTATTCCCGAGATCATTGAAAGCATCCGCAAGGATTTTGACGGCGAAATGATTTTGACCGTTGAGCCGCATTTGACGGCATTTATCGGCCTTGACAAATTGGAAAATACCAGAGGAAAGATCGAAAAGCCTTACACCGATTCCGAAGAAGCCTTCGGCGTTGCGGTAAGCGCAATTCGCAACATTATCGAGAAGTAATACGAGAGGTTCGGAGCGCAAAACGGAGCGATTTTTGTTGCTTCGCCCCGCGCCTTCCCGCAGAGAGGAGGACATGTCATGCCGCTTATTCCGAACGACTTTTTGCGATCGGCAAAACGAACTTTGAACGGGTTTGCGGCGGTGTTGTTTATTCAGAAGGTGACCGGATACATTCTGATATTCGCGGGTGCGGCGGCGGTGACTGTTTTTTGTCCCGATCAAACGATTGCCGACTCCTTTCTCACAAGCATTTATACCGATACCGCGCTCCGCGTTTTGTGGATGATTCCCGTCATGATTTATGCTCGCCTCAATTTGACGCAAAGGGAACCTCTTCCGACCCGCAAGCTTTCGGTTCCGTTGCCGCTTGTCTTTGCGGCAATGTGCCTTGTCGCCTTTTTTGCGCGTATTCCGGGAGCGTTTTTATTCGGAACCGATTCAAACATCGAGATCGGTCTGTCTCTTTCGGGAACACAGCTGTGGGTATTTGCCGTTTCTACGGCGATCATTGCGCCGCTTACCGAGGAATACATGTTCCGCTCGGTTCTGCTTCGCGCCATGCGCCCCTTCGGACGAAACGGTTATCTGCTTGTCTCATCTTTGCTGTTCGCCTCGCTTCATGCGCCGGGAAGCACTTTTTTCGCTTTTTGCGTCGCCCTGTTTCTCGGTTATGTCGCCTATGAAACGGGCGGTATGCGCTACACGGCGGGTATGCACATGCTGTTCAACTTCGTTTCGGTTGTGCTGATGATCGCGCAGTTGTCGGGCAATGAGACGGCGGAAACGGCTCTTGCGCTCGGATATCTTGCTTTTATATTTATTGCGGGCGGAGTCGGGATCGTTCTATGTGTGCGGGGACTTCACAAAAACGGTCGGCTTACGGTGAAATGGCTGCCCGTCCGCTGTTCCTTCACGATTCCGGTTTTGCTTTTTCTCGCATACCGTGCCGTTTCGTATGCGCTGTCGGTATTGGTAAGCGCGTGAGCGCATGTGTGCGTGCGCGTGTTCATGCTCATGCGGCAAAGAAAACGGGAAGGAAACGGACAGATGGATACGATTGAAAAAAAGCCCGAATATTACATGCGCGCCGCGATCGGACGAGCGAAAACCGCCGCGGGCGAGGGAGAGATTCCCGTCGGTGCGGTTATTGTCCGCAAAGGGAAGATCATCGCGGGCGGGCGCAATCGCCGTGAAAAGGCGAAATGTGCGCTTTGCCATGCGGAAATAGCGGCGATCGAGGGTGCCTGCCGAAAGCTTTCGGGATGGCGGCTTTTCGAGTGCGACCTGTATGTCACACTCGAGCCTTGCCCCATGTGCGCCGGTGCGATCATCAACGCGCGTATAAAGCGGGTCTATATCGGCACGCGTGACCCGAAGGCGGGTTCGTTCGGAAGCGTTATCAATTTTAACGACCTTCCGTACAATCACAAGCCGGAGCTTATTTACGGAGTATGTGAAAAAGAATGCTCTGCGCTGCTGACCGATTTTTTTCGCGAACTTCGCGAAAAGAAAAAAGAACAAAAGAAACAGAGGAAAGAACATGAATACGAAACGTAAAGTCGCCGTCATCGGCTGCGGTTCCATTTCCAAGACCCACATTGCCGCGATCCGTTCGATCGGAAACACCGAGATTGCGGCACTTTGTGATATCCGTGAGGATCGGCTTTCGGAGGACGCACTCCTTTGCCCCGAGGCTTCCCTGTACACCGATTACAAAACCATGCTGGATGAAATTTCGGTCGATGCGGTGCATATCTGCACGCCGCATTATCTGCATGCCGAAATGGCGATTGCGGCGATGGAACACGGTTTTTCGGTCTATCTCGAAAAACCCTGCGCCATGAATCGCCCCGAGGCGGAGGAGATCGTAAAGGTATCCGAAAAAACAGGAAAGAGGGTTTGTGTTTCTTTTCAGAACCGTATGAACGATACGACCGTCAAGGCAAAGGAGATCATCGAAAAAGGTTCGCTCGGCGCGCTTCGAGGAGGCAAGGGCATTGTTGCGTGGCATCGCGAGGGCGCTTATTATTCCGAAAGCGGCTGGCGCGGAAAATTTGCCACCGAAGGCGGCGGTGTTTTGATGAATCAATCGATTCATACACTGGATCTTCTGTATTATTTTTTGGGAAAGGCAAAGACGGTCAAAGGACACGCAGCGCTCTTCAAAAACACCGACACCTGCGATGTGGAGGATATGGCAGAGGCCTATATCGTCTTTCAAAGCGGCGCGACGGGCATTTTCTTTGCCACGACCTGCAATGCCGCCGATTCATCGGTTGAGATTGAGCTGTATTTCGAAAAGGGAACGCTGAGGATCAACCACGAAGCGCTGTATCTGTACCGCGACGGCACGGTAACGACGCTTTGCACCAACGATACGCGCATTACGGGCAAGGCTTGTTGGGGAAGCGGGCATGTCCGCATGATCGGCGCTTTTTACGACGCGCTGGACGGTAAAGAATCCGACTACTGCGATCTGCGCGACGCGATCCCCGTTTTGGACATCATCGCGGGAATTTACCGCGATTCGGCGGTACGACCGAAAATTTTATAAACGCTGAATAAAACGGCACTTTTTCCCATATAGTTTACCATGCGCTGTGTTTGCACAGCAATACGATTGCGGCAATGCGATTGCTGTGCTCGGCAAACGAAAGGGAAGGGTGTCGTTTATGTTTGTATGCTCATTAAAAGGAAAATCCGTAAAGCTTGTGGGGATCGGTGCGCTTTTGTGCGCGGCGGTAGTCTTGTGTCTTTGCCTTTTGCCCGATTACAACACGAGCGGAACGGCGTATGTGTCGGCGGTGACGAACGAAACCATTTCGTTTTCGGGAATCAAGACCCCGCAGGATCGGCTTGATTTTATCCAAAAGTTCGGAATCGAAGTGTTGCCCGAACCGATCGAAGAGTTTAAAACCAGAGTTCCGAAGGAGTTTGATTCGGTCTACCTTGAATACAACACCGTGCAGACGGCGCAAGGGCTGGATCTTACGGCGTATCGCGGAAAAAAAGTAACGCGATATACGTACAAGATGACAAATTATCCGCCGAAATCGGAAAATGAGCCGTATGAGGCGGTCTATCTCAACTTGATCCAGTATAAAGATAAGGTGATCGGCGGCGATATTTCCTCGTCGGAACACGGCGGCTTTGTCCGCACCTTCTGCGATTTTTCGCCCGCACAGAGTGCTGCCGCAAGATAAAAATGAAAAGTGTCCCCGCTTCGTCCTTTTTCGGAGAAGCGGGGACGCTTTTTTATTCGACCGTGACCTGTGCTTTGTCGCAGTTCCATGCGACCGCACGAAGTCGGCAGGGCTTTTCGAAAGATAAACGGCTCAGTTGTACGAATAATGATCCTTGACCCGCAGACGGTTGATCTCGCGGATCAGGCGTGCTTGGGCGGAGTGATAATCGAGGATGCTCTTTTTTTGCAAAAGTGCCTCTCTTGCCTCGTCGGCGGCGCGGCGCGCGCGGTTGGCGTCGATTTCATCGGGGCGCTCGGCGGTGTCGACCAGTAAGAGCACCGAATTGTTCTCCATTTTGAGAATGCCCCCCGACACGGCGGCGACCTGTACCGTTCCGTCGGGAAGGGTAAAACGAAGCTCGCCGGGGGAGACTGCCGCCATCATGTTGCTGTGGTGCGCCAAAACACCGTATTCTCCGTCGGAAAAAGGAACGGTAAGACCGGAGCATTCCCCTTCGTAAAAGGGCTTATCCGAGGCGTAAAACGCAAGATGAAAGGTGTTCATCCGACCGCCTCCTCCTTTGCCTTTTTGTAAACGTCGTCGATCGTGCCGACGTTGTAAAAGGCGCTCTCGGGAAGATTGTCCGCGTCGCCGCCGACAATGGCGGAAAAGCCGCGAAGCGCTTCGGAAAGCGGAACATAAACGCCGGGGATCCCCGTGAATTTTTCGGCGACATGCGTCGGCTGGGCGAGAAAACGCTGAATCTTGCGCGCACGGTATACCACGGTGCGGTCCTGTTCGCTCAGCTCTTCAATGCCTAAAATCGCGATGATGTCCTGAAGCTCGTTGTATTTTTGCAGAATTTCCTGAACCTTTCGCGCCGTGTCGTAATGCTCTTTTCCGACCGTGTCCGCCTCCAAAATGCGGGAGGAGGATTCAAGCGGATCGACGGCGGGATAAATGCCCTGTTCGGCAATCTTTCGGCTGAGAACCGTTGTTGCGTCAAGGTGCGAAAAGGTGGTGGCGGGAGCGGGGTCGGTGAGGTCGTCCGCGGGGACATACACCGCCTGAACCGACGTAACCGAACCGTTTTTGGTCGAGGTGATGCGCTCCTGAAGCGCGCCCATTTCTTCGGAAAGAGTCGGCTGATAACCGACGGCGGAGGGCATGCGCCCGAGAAGGGTGGAAACCTCGCTTCCCGCTTGCACAAAGCGGAAAATGTTGTCGATGAACAAAAGAACGTCTTTGTTTTCGGCGTCGCGGAAATATTCCGCCATGGTCAGTCCTGAAAGGGCGGCGCGCATACGCACGCCGGGCGCTTCGTTCATCTGACCGAAAACAAGCGCGGTCTTGGAAAGCACGCCGCTTTCGCGCATTTCGTTCCAAAGGTCGTTGCCCTCGCGCGAACGCTCGCCCACGCCCGTAAAGACCGAATAGCCGCCGTGCTCGGTGGCGACGTTGTGAATCAGTTCCTGTATCAGAACGGTTTTGCCGACGCCGGCGCCGCCGAAAAGTCCGATCTTGCCGCCTTTGGGATACGGCTCCAAAAGGTCGATGACCTTAATGCCCGTCTCCAAAACTTCGGTCGCCGTTTTTTGCTCGGCAAAGGACGGCGCTTTGCGGTGAATGTCCCAATGCGGGACATTTTCATCCACGGGTGCGCCGCCGTCGATCGGGTCGCCGAGCACGCCGAACAGGCGTCCGAGGGTCGCGGGACCGACGGGAACACGAATGCCGTGTCCGGGCGCTTCGACCGAAAGCCCGCGCGAAAGTCCTTCGCTTCCCGCAAGCATAATGCAGCGCACGGTGTGATGCCCGATGTGCTGTGCTATCTCCATATGCTTCACCGTTCCGTTTACGGTCACGGTCAGTTCTTCGTTCAGTCTCGGGAGCTTTTCGTTTTCGTCAAACGAAACGTCGATGACCGAACCCGATATTTTTTCGATTTTTCCCGTCATGAAAGAGAACCTCCTTTTTGCTTTCGGCAAAGCCGCATTTCGCGCTGTCTTTTGGCTCCGGCGGAAATTTCGGTGATCTCCTGCGTAATGGCGCTTTGCCGCACGTGATTGTATTTTGCCGTAAGCTCGCCGATCAATTTTTCCGCATTGCGGTTGGCGGCATCCATCGCCGCCATGCGCGCCTGCTGTTCGCTGCAAAAGCTGTCGACCAGAACGCTGTAGATGTATCCCGCAACGTAGCTCGGGACGATGCTGTCCAAAAGAGCGCCGACCGACGGGATCATTTCGATGGGAGACGACGGCGCCTTCTCTTCCGCTTTTACCGCAAAATCGGCACGGTGAAAGGGGAGTAGGCGGAAGGAGCATTCCTTCGTGCCGAGCGCGTTTTGCATATCGGTATAGACAACAAAAATTTTGACAAGCTCACCCTTGTCGTAAAGCTCCAAAAGACGGCTGCTGATCTCGCGCGCACGCTGTACGGTCGGATTCTGCGCCGTGTAAAGAAAGCTTTGCTCGATGGGAATATGATGGCGCAGAAAATATTGCCGCCCGTACTCGCCCACGACAAAGAGCTTTGTGTCATCGTGTTCGTCCATGAGCCGAAGGGCTTCTTTTATAACATTTTGGTTATATGCGCCCGCAAGTCCTTTGTCGGCGGTGATAACAAGATACCCATAAGCTCCGGGCAGATCATGCTCTCCGCTCGGCGGGTAAAAATAGCGGTGGTCGACGTTTTCGATCGTGCGAAAAATACGCTTGATCTCGCCGCCCATGGCGTTGAAAAAGGGGCGGGTGCGGTCAAGCTCTTCTTTCGCCTTGCGCATTTTGGCAGAGGCGATGAGATACATGGCGTTCGTGATTTTCTGTGTTTCGCGCACACTCGAAAGCCGTGCTTTGATCTCTTTTGTATTGCTCATGGTTTATTACCTCCCTGCCGGAGAAGTAAAGCTTTCGGAAAGAGCCTTTGCCGCTGCGACGATCCGCTCGTTTTCCTCGTCCGAAAGACGTGTTCCGTGCGCAATAATGCCGCAGAGAGACGGGTCGTTTTCGGACAGAGCCGCGCAGAGAGCGCGGCAGAAATCATGCAGCTTTTCATGCGGGATCGCGTCCATGGCGTGATTCAGCGCCGCCGTGAGGCAAAGCACCTGCTCGACTCCCGAAAGAGGGGAGAAGCGATCCTGCTTCAACAGCTCCATAAGCGTGCCGCCGTAGGAAAGCCGACGTTTTGTGTCCTCGTCCAGATCGCTTGAAAACTGCGTGAAGACCTTCATTTCGCGGTACTGTGCCAGCACAAGGCGCAAGGGTCCCGCCGCCGCTTTCATGGCGCGCGTTTGCGCGTCGCCGCCGACACGCGAGACCGAAAGTCCGACGTTTACGGCGGGTCGCTGACCCGCGAAGAAGAGATCGGTCTCCAAAAACAGCTGACCGTCGGTGATGGAGATAATATTGGTCGGAATATAAGCCGAAACATCGCCCGACTGCGTTTCCGCAATGGGAAGCGCGGTCATACTGCCGCCGCCCAGCGCGTCGGAAAGATGCGCCGAGCGCTCCAAAAGGCGCGAATGCAGATAAAAGACGTCGCCGGGATACGCTTCGCGCCCGGGCGAACGTCCGAGAAGAAGGCTGATCGAGCGGTAAGCGACGGCGTGTTTCGACAGATCGTCGTAAACGATCAGAACATCCTTGCCGCGGTTCATGAAATATTCGCCCAAAGCACAGCCCGCGTACGGTGCGATATACTGCATCGGGGCGGGATCGCTTGCCGAGGCGCAGAGAACTGCCGTATACTCCATCGCGCTGCGGCGGCGCAGATCTTCGACAATCTTGGCGACCGAGCCTGCTTTCTGACCGATCGCGACGTAGATACAAATTACGTTTTTGCCTTTTTGATTGACGATCGTATCAAGGGCAATGGCGGTCTTTCCGGTTTTGCGGTCGCCGATGATAAGCTCTCTTTGCCCGCGGCCGATCGGAAACATCGAATCGATTGCCAAAATGCCCGTCTCAAGCGGGACATTGACCGGCTGACGGTCGGGAATGCCCGGGGCGGGACGCTCGATAGGGAAATAATCCTCGCTCGGGATCGCGCCGCCGCCGTCGATCGGCGTACCGAGCGCGTCGACCACGCGCCCCAAAAAGGCTTCGCCGACCGGCATGCCCGCCGTGCGGCGCGTGCGGTAAACGGCGCTTCCTTCGGACACCGAATCGGTGTCGTCAAACAAAATACAGCCGATCTCGTCGCGGTCAAGCTCCATAACCATGCCGCGCGTGCCCGAGGAAAAGAGAAGTATTTCGCCGTATTCGGCGTCCTTCAGTCCCTCGACTGTCGCAATTCCGTCGCCGACGGTGAGAACCGTGCCCACCTCATGCGAAAGCGCCTGCGGGACCCAGTTTTGCAAAGTCTCGCGCAAAAGCGGAATCAGCGCGTCGTTTTCGGCTTTCAGCGCGGAAAGCGTGTTTTTCAGCTGGGTAAAACGCCCGTCGGCACTCCAGTCATAGACCTCCGAGCCGATCACCAATTGAAATCCGCCGGGATATTTCAGGCTTTTCTGCCATTCGAGCGTGACTTCTTCGCCGTATTTCTTTCGCAGAAAAGAGAGAAAACGCTCTTCCTGCTCATGGCTCGGCGGTTCGGCGGAAAGAAGAACCGCTTTCTTTTCGTTTTCTTTCATCATTGCCCGTCACCGCCACTGTTTGCTGCGTCGAGAAAATGGTCATACGCGTCCGACGTGCTCTTTTCCACGATTTTTTCGGTTGCTTCGAGCACCATATCGGAAAGCTCACTCTTGGCGTCGGAAAGCATGCGGGCGCGGCGGTTTTCCGCTTCGACCTTGGCGCTTTGCAGAATTTTCTCGGCTTCAAGCTTTGCTTTCTTTGTTTCCGCCTCGGCGGCGTCGTTCATTTCCTTGCGCGCTTCGGCTTTCTTTTTGCGGATTTCCTCGTCGGCGAAGGAAAGCTTATCGGCATATTCTTTTTCATGCGCCGCCGCCTCGGAAAGAAGGCGCTTTGCCTCCTCGTCGGCCTTTTTGTATTCCTCGGTCCGCTTGTCCGAAAAGGCTTTTACGGGTTTGTACAGAAGAAAATAGAGGATCGCAAACAGGAGAGTGAAGTTCAGCAGATGCAAAAGGACCTGCTGAAGATCGATATTCAAGGGAAGATTCATAACGGCTGCCCTCCGTCATTACAGAACGAAGATGATTAAGATTCCGACGATCAAAGCATAAATGATCGCGGTCTCAATGAAGACAAGACCAAGCATGAGCGAGGCACGGATGTTTCCCGCCGCTTCGGGCTGGCGGGCGACGCTCTCGGCGGATTTCGAAATGGAAAGACCCATCGATACGGCGCCCGCTGCGGCGGCAATGCCGACGGCGATCGCGGCGGCGACGGCTTTTCCGGTCTTGGTATTGTCTGGCGAAGCCGTTTCGGCGCTCTCTTCAGCCGCCGTTTCGGACGCGGCGGTGTCCGCCAGAACGGGAAGACTTACCGCAAAGAGAAGAACAAGGGCAAGAAAAAGAGGGATGAGCTTTTTAAACGTAAATTTCATGATAAATACCTCCGAAATAATCGATTGGGTTGTTTTTTATTTGGATGCGGTCGGCTTTTTGACGCGCTTTTCTTTCGGCTTCGGCACTTTTTTCTCGGTGACCTCACCGTAAAAGAGCGCGGTCAGCATGGTAAGCACATAGGCTTGAATCAGCGCGTGCAAAAGCGTGAACAATACGCCCACGACGACGGGCAGAACATAGCTTAAGCTCGTGTAATAATAGACAAGCTCGGTCACCAAAGCGCCGCTCAAAAGCGCACCGAAAAGACGAAAGCTCATCGAGATGGGCAGCGAAAAGTCTTTGAGCGCGTGCAGCATGCCCGAAAAACCGTTTGCCAAAAGCCCGCCGAACAAAATAACGCCGTAGGACAAAAAGCCCATGGCAATGGCGCCGTTGATATCGGAAAGGGGCGCGGGCATGGCGGCGGAGCGTCCGCTTTCGGTCACGACCTGGAAGCCGAACAGCTCAAAGAGCGTGCCGATAAAGATATACGCTCCCGCGGCAAATACGTATGCGCCGAGAAAATCGTGCCGATGAGGGCTGTTATCTTGCGAAAGGCGGTCGAACATGCCGACCGCTTCCTCCAGAAAAAGCTGGAAGCGCCCCGGAATTTTTTTAAAGCGCGGAATGACAAAGATCCGCACGATGACGCAGAATACAAAAAAAATTCCCGTGAGCGTGAAGGCGGAAATCAGCCCCGGATTTACCGAAAGCGGTCCCAACCGCACGCGGTTCGTTTCATGCAGCACTTCATTTTTCATGACCTCGCCGATCGGCTCTTCCGCGCCGCTCGGCTTTCCGACAAGGAAAATGCCGCACAACAGAAGAATTAATATAACGCCGAACACGAGAAAAGCGCGCAGGCGTTGTTTTTTGCTCATAGCTTTTCGACTCCTTTCGAAACCGTTTTCCTCTTCAAAAATCGAAGATGTGAAAAAAATAACTTGCCTGTTATTATACAACGACGCGGCAAAAAGAAAATGTAAATAAATCATAGTATTTGTAACATTTTTATGTAAACAAATCGAATCGCGTGTCAAAACGCACGGCGTAAAATGCGCTTTTTTCATCCTTCTATTATAGACGGCGAAAATCATTAAGCAGATAAAACAAAAAAGATACGGAAAGCTCCCGTATCTTTTGTTAACATCGGAGAAGTTTATTTGTAAAACGAAACGATCTCGTTTTTCAGCTCTTCGATAATCTTTTTTTCAAGACGGGAAATGTAGGACTGCGAAATGCCCAACAGATCAGCGACCTCCTTTTGCGTCTTTTCTTTTCCCTTTTCCGTAAAGCCGAAGCGTTCGCAGATGATCATGCGGTCGCGCGGGGGCAGTCGCTTTACGGCGGAAAGAATCACCTTTCGTTCCTCCTCGGCTTCGATGTGCTTGTTCACCTCGTCCTCGTCGGTGCCGAGAATGTCCGAGAGCAAAAGCTCGTTTCCGTCCCAGTCCACATTTAATGGCTCGTCGAGCGACACCTCGCTTTTTGTCCCCGCATTTTTGCGAAGATACATTAAGATCTCGTTCTCGATGCAGCGTGAGGCATAAGTGGCAAGCTTGATATTCTTTTTCGGATCAAAGGTGTTGATCGCCTTGATAAGACCGATCGTTCCGATCGAGATAAGATCCTCCACCCCGACACGCGTGTTTTCGAACTTTTTGGCGATGTATACAACAAGGCGCAGATTCTTTTCCACAAGTCTCGAACGGATGCGAAGATCCTCCGTATCGCTTCTTCCGAGACGGGATAGGATTTCCGCTTCCTCCGCCGCCGTGAAAGGAGGCGGAAGCGTGTCGGGACCGTTTATGTAATAAACATCTTTCTCCGAAAACAGTTTTATCAAGCGGAAATACAACTTTTTGAAAGAGAAAACCGCGTGTTTCATAAAAACCTTCCTTTCCTTGATTTCGGTTCTTTGATCTCAGTCCGAGTCAAAATGTTGCGTTCGGTCAATAGAGTGAGGCGGGAAAAACACCGTCGTACCCCGAAAACCCCTCGTTTTGCGCACGTCCCAAAAAGGCGTCGAGAGGAAGCGTTTTATTTCCCTTTTTGTAAGTGAGATGCTCGGGTCTTACGGCGGGAACGACGCCCTCACCCGACACCGTCCGAAGGGGCACATAGCGAAGACGGTATCGCGCGGCAAGGGCGGAGCTTTCGTTTTTTGCCTCGGGAAAAAGCGCGTCGAATTTTTTCGGAGAAAGCAGGATGACGGGCAGTGCCGAGATCGGCTCGCGCAAAAGACACCCGCTGTCGCAGAGAAGACGGAGCGCCTTTTGTCCGCTCTCGGTCTCAAAGCACAGCTCCACGGGAATGAGCGTTTCGGAAAGCGAAAAAAGATCGAAATACCGAAACGCGAAGAAAAAGCTTCCCGCGCACAAAAGAAAAAAGACAACAGGCGAAAGACGGCGGGGGAGATACTCCGACAAAAGGGTGTACAGTCCGCCCGCCAGAAACGAAGAGCCGAAGAGGAAAACGCAGGCTTTTCCGAAAACGCCCGCGCTTTGCACGACGCTTTTTCCGTAAGCCGCAAGAAGAAGGAGCGGCGCGAAGACGATCGCCGCCGAAACGGCGGCGGCACGGGGCAGAAAAAGCGCGGCACACGCAAAAATGCCGCCGAGCGCTGAGGAAAAAAGAAGGAACAAAAGACGCATGCGAAGCCTTTGCACCCGCCCGACCGTGCAGAGAAGCAAAAAATCCGCGGCGGCATTCCAAAGAAAAACAAGATCCAAATATACGTTCATAAAAAGACGCCTTTCAAACCCGTTCGCTTTCTTATATTATGGCACGCAAAAAGCGCAAAGCGTGTCGGAAAAAGACGGGCATAGAAAAAAATCTCAGGGCATATATATGTCCCGAACAAGGAAAAAAGAGAGGTGACGCTGTTTGGAAAAAGGATATCTTATTGTAAACGTGACCGCCGCCGGCGTTCGGCTTCCCGTCGAAAACGCGCGGGTGAGCATTTCTGTAAGACAGTACCGCCCTGCGGGCGACTATGAGGAAAGAGTTACGGCGGATATGGAGTCAAGCGAGGCGTACGACGACCGTCAGATGACCGATTCTTCGGGGAGAACACAGTCGCTCGTGGTCGACGCGCCCGACCGCGAGCTTTCGTATATCGAAGAGGGCGGCGCGGTTCCGTTCTCACTTTGCGATGTGCTGGTCGAAAAGGAAGGCTTCTTTTCGTCGGCGTTTTTCGGAGTTCAGATCTTCGCAGCGCGCGAGAGCATTCTCTCGGTCGCTCTGACTCCGTTCGATGAAAGCTTTGTCAACCGCAACACGCCGATCGAAGGACAGAGCGGCGAGACACAGGTCTTCGAAATTCCCGATCCCGTCGTGCGCGACGGGAGAGAAGAGGCGGAAAACGACGAAACGGACGAAAATGCGCAGCAAACGGGCTTTTCCCGCCGCGACCCCGTAAAGCCCGCCGTGCTTCCCGCACCGTACATTCCCGAAAACATTACCGTTCATCTCGGCAGACCTTCGCAAAATGCGCAGGACGTCACCGTCACGTTCCGCGATTATATCAAAAACGTAGCGTCGAGCGAGATCTATCCCACATGGCCCGAAAGTACGATCCGCGCGAACGTCTATGCGCAGATCTCCATCGCGCTCAACCGCATTTATACCGAGTGGTATCCGAGTCAGGGCTATCGCTTCCAGATCACCAACTCCACCTCGGTCGATCAGGCGTTTGTCAACGGGCGGAATATTTACGACAATATCGGGCAGATCGTCGACGAGATATTTAATACCTACCTGAGCCGCGAAGGCTTTGACGAGCCGCTCTTTGCCACCTATTGCGACGGAAACCGCACGACCTGCGCGGGCATGTCGCAGTGGGGATCGTTCGAGCTCGGTCAGGCGGGTTATACGCCGACCGAAATTCTGCGCACCTATTACGGTGATAACGTCAAGCTTGTCTCGACCGACGATATACGCGGCGTCGCCTCGACCTACGGCGGCGTCCCGCTTGCCGTCGGGCAGATCGGACCCGACGTGCGCGAGATCCAGAATCAGCTGAACCGCGTGCGTGAGGATTATCCGCTCATCCCCCGCATCAACGCGATCGACGGCATATTCGGAACCGACACCGATGCCGCCGTGCGGGAGTTTCAGAGGATTTTCAATCTTACGGTCGACGGCGTTGTCGGAAAAGCAACGTGGTATCGGCTCTCCTTCGTCTATGTTTCGGTGACGCGCCTTGCCGAGCTTACGAGCGAAGGAAGACGTGCGGAGCTTTTGACGATCGACACGCTGGAGGTGCTGTCGATCGGCGACATGGGCGGGCAGGTGAGCACGCTTCAATATCTTCTCGAATTCATCAGCATGTATTATAACACCGTAAGTTCGGTTGCGATCGACGGCAGATTCGGCGTGGCGACACGCAATTCGCTCATCGGCTTTCAGCGAACCTTCGGACTGACCGAGACGGGCACCACCACCCGCGAAACGTGGGAGATGCTGGTTCAGGTGTACGAAACAATTATCGCCCTCGCTTTTCCGCTGGAGTCGGATCAGTATTTTCCGGGCGACCTTTCATACGGAAGCCGCGGCGACGCCGTTTTGCGCATGCAGCGGTATATCAACGCCATTTCGCAATATTATGAGGGCGTCTCGGCCCTTGTCGAGGACGGAATCTTCGGTCCGGGCATGCAAAATGTCGTGCGGGAGATCCAGCGGCGGCTGGTGACTGACGTAACGGGCGTGATCGATTCGGTTACATGGTACCGTATCGTCGAGCTGTATAATTACATCGTGCGGACAACGGGAACGCAGACATAGAGAAACGGAGAAAAAGAAAATGGACGTCTTTCGCAAAGAAAACCGTGAGGAGCTGTTTTCGTGTCTTCCCGAAGCGATCCGCCGCGCTCTTTGCCTTGCGCAAAACGCACCGCTTCTTTCCTGTGCTTCCGAGCTTCGTCTTCGCCGAGAACGGGTGCAGTCGCTCACGGTCGGAAAGGAAAACTACATTCTGTCAAGCGACGGACTTTTCGTAAAGGAAGCCTACCTGCCGCAGCTTTTGAGCGAAGAAGAGCTTCGCGAAAGCGTTGCACGGCTGTGCGGCGGCTCGATATTTGCGCACGCGGAGGAACTGCGGCGGGGTTATGTGACAAAAGGGGGCTGCCGCGTCGGGATCTGCGGAAAAGCCGTCACGGAAAACGGACTTTTGCGGGGCTTTTGCGAATACGATGCGCTCAACATTCGTTTTGCCCGTTCGGTTCCGAGCG
>URJL01000019.1 GCA_900548115.1 uncultured Eubacteriales bacterium | reverse complement strand
AAAGAGCTTTGTATTTTTAATAATGCAAAATATTGCTAAAATATAAAAACACATCTTCATGGTGCGGATATAACGGATCGGCGACATTCCCGTGACCTCGCGAAAGACCTTGCGGAACCAAACCGTCGAATAGGGCGTCATGGCTGCCATCCCGGCATTCCCATGAAATGCGAACAGGTCGTCGAGCTTGCCTTGTTTTTGGAGAAGCGAAAGCCCGACATTATAAAGATCGTGACCGTCGCGGCAAACGAAGACGATCTGATCGAAAGCTTCAAAGCCATGACGGCTTTGAGAAAAGAGCTCAAAACCGCCGTGAGCTATCACGCGTGCGGCAAGGCGGGAAGCCTGTCGCGCATTCTCAATCCCGCTCTCGGCGGGCATATCGTCTTTTGCGTCGACCGCTATAACGAGGGCAGTACCATGGAGCAGATCGATCGGAAAACGGCAAGAAGCGCGATCGATTGCCTGCGGAAAATCAACGGCGGCAGACTTTCGTAAAGACAAAAAGGCAGGAGCGGCGTTTTCGCTTGAACCCGGCGGAACCGCTGCAAAAAAACGCGTCGGCAAAGAATACTCTTTGCCGACGCGTTCTGTGTTTTTTATTCTTTTCCTTTTTCCGCAAAAAGCTCCGCCGCTTTCAGGGTGTTTTGCATGAGCATGGTAATGGTCATCGGTCCGACCCCGCCGGGAACGGGGGTTATGTACGACGCTTTTTTTTCGCACGAGGAAAATTCGCAGTCGCCGCACAGCTTGCCGTTTTCGTCGCGGTTCATGCCGACGTCGATCACGACCGCACCCTCCTTCAGCATATCGCCCGTCACAAAATTTGCTTTTCCGACGGCGACAATGACGATATCGGCGGCTTTTGTCTCGGCGGCAAGATCTTTTGTTTTGGAATGACAGATCGTGACCGTGCAGTTGCGGTGAAGCATCAACAGCGCCATCGGCTTTCCGACAATGTCGCTCCGTCCGATCACGACGCATTTTTTGCCCGCCGTTTCGATTCCGTATGCGTCGAGCAGAACCGTAATGCCCGCAGGGGTACACGGCACGAAATCATAATCGCCGATCATAATCTTTCCGACGTTCACGGGGTGAAACGCGTCGACGTCCTTTTCGGGAAGAATGGCGCGCTGGATCTTCTTTTCGTCGATCCCGTTCGGGACGGGCGACTGCACCAAAATGCCGTGAACCGCCTCGTCACGGTTCAGCTTTTCGATAAGGTGAAGCAATTCTTCCTCGGTCGTCTTTTCGGGAAGCGTGTATTCGAACGAATGGTAGCCCACCTCTTCGCATGCGCGCTTTTTGTTGCGCACATAGATCTGCGACGCGGGGTCTTCGCCCACAAGAACCACCGCAAGCCCGGGCGTTATGCCCGTTTTTTTGATAAATTCCTTTGTTTTCTCTGCAAGCGCCCTGCGGGTTGCGGCGCCGGTCGCTTTTCCGTCGATGATAACTGCCATTTTATTCCTCCCCGTCGGTTTTGTCCGACTTTTCAAACTGCGTGATATATCCGTCGAGAATCCCCGCGTTTTTCTTTGCCTTTTTGCTTCCGATAACGATCAAGACGATGCTTGCCGCAAAAAGGACAAGCGCTAAAATTTGTGAAACGCGGAACGAGCCGAGCATAAGACTGTCGTCGCGCATTCCCTCGATAAAGAAGCGTCCGAAGCCGTACCAGGCAAAATACCAAAGCGCAACTTCTCCGTCAAAGCGCTTGCGATTGAAAAAGAGATGGATCAGGAGAAGCCCCAAAAGATTCCACACCGACTCGTAAAGGAAAGTCGGATGTACGGCGATTTTTCCGACAAATCCGTTTTCGATCACCATGCGAAGAGGGTAATTTTCCTCAAAGTGCGGAGTGAAGATGCGTCCGATGAAAGGAAAATCGATATGATCGAGCGTTCCGTATGCTTCGGCGTTGAAAAAGTTGCCCCAGCGCCCGAAGATCTGTCCGATCATGACACCCGGCGCAAAGCAGTCGAGCACGGCGCGAAATTTGTTCTTTTTGTGCCGTGAAACCAAAAACATACCGAGAAGTCCGCCGAGAACGCCGCCGTAGATGGCAAGACCCCCTTCCCAAATCGCAATGACGTCGTAAAAGGTCTTGTAGCTTCCGTCGTTGAAAAACACGACGTAATACAGCCGTGCGCAGATAATGCCGAGCGGCAGCGCGATCAGCACGTAATCGAGCATGTCGTCCAAGGACAGTCCGCTCTGCTTTGCACGGTAGGCAGCGTAAGAAAAGCCCGCAATGATGCCGAGCACGATGATAACGCCGTACCACCGAATCTCAATCCCCCCGACCGAAAACGCAACGGGATTTACCGTAAAGGGCGGGATCGAAAGCCCGGGAAAGGAAATTTGACTGCTCATATTTTTCCCCCTCGATTCAATCGGTCGGGAGAATCTTCGACAACACGATATGATCCTCCGTAAAGTCCGCAAAGCGCGCTCTTATATCCGAAAGTGTGACCGACGCGATGATCTCGGGATAATCGAGCATATCATAGCCGCGGAAAACGTCCGCCAAAAATTCGTTGGCGATCTCCTCGGTGCTGTTGAACGAGCGGATGCACGAAGCGTAAAAGACGCGCTTTGTGCGTTCGAAATCCTCTTCGTTAAAGCCCGCCGTGCGGAAGCGCTCGATCTCGGCGAGAATTTCGCCGTAAACCTTGTCGGGATGATCGGAATAGCCCGAAATTTCGCAGAAGCCGAAATTTTTGTGCGCTTCGTAGCCGCACGAAAAAGCGGAATTGATGTCGCCCGATTCGTAAAGACGGGTGTAAAAATCCGACGCCTTGCCGAACAAAAGCTCGAGAAGAATTTCGTATTCCGCCGTTTTTTTGGCAAGCGCGTTTCCGCTTGACGGCTGATGCGTGTCCTTGATTCCGACCGAGAACAGCGGCATGGAGACCTTTAATTTCTGCGTGATCTCCTTTTGATAAACGGTGTCGGGTTCGTCGGGGAAAAGGCGAACGGGTTCAATCTCGGGCGCGTCGCACAGCACCTCGTCGGCGACACGCAGAACCTCCTCGGGGTCGATGCTGCCGCAGACGCAAAGCGCCATGTTGTGAAGATTGTAAAAAGTGTTGTAGGCGCGGTATAAAAGCTCGGGGGTTATCTCGGCAATGGTCTTAACCGTGCCCGCCGTGTCGATGCGGGCAGGATGGTTGTGATACAACGCCGTGAGCATGTTGAAATACAGCCGCCAGCCGGGGTTGTCGTCGTACATGCGGATCTCCTGACCGATAATGCCCTGCTCCTTTTGCACCGTTTCTTTTGTGAAATAGGGGTGCGTTACGAAATCGAGCAGGATCTTCAGCGACTCCTTCATATTTTGTGCCGCCGAGAAAAGATAAACGGTTTTGTCGCTCGAGGTGTAGGCGTTGGCGTCGGCACCGTATTCGGCGTACAGCTTGAAGGTGTCCACGCCGTTTTCGTTTTCAAACAGCTTGTGCTCCAAAAAATGAGCAATGCCGTCGGGCAGAGTATATTCGTTTCCGCCGACCGAAAAACGGTTGTCGATCGAGCCGAAATCGGTTCCGAATGCGGCATAGCCCGTTCCGTGATTCTTCGGAATAACGTAAATACGCAGTCCGCTCTTATGGCGCGCTTCGTAATAGCGTTCGTCGATTTTTTTATTCTCTTTTAAAGTAAACACGCTCATTCCTCATTCCCTCCGTTCTTCAAGGTGCCCTTCAGGAAGAAGATCGTGTCGAGAACCGTATCGGCGGCACAACGGGCAACCTGCTCCTTTGTGACGCGCCCGATCTCTTCGATCACATCCTCAAGCGTCCTTTCGCTGCCCGCAATACGACGGGACAGATACCAAAGTGCCATACCGGCGTTGTCGTCATACAGCTGACGATACGAATTGACGAGCGATTTTTTCGCCGCGAGAAGCTCCTCGTCGGAAATGTTTCCCTGCTTGGTAAGCTCCAGCTGATGCAGAATTTCCGAAACGGCGCGGTCGCGGTTTTCGACCTCGATTCCGCTTGCAACGGTAAGAATCCCCTTGTGTGCCTCGGGAATCGAACGGCAGTAGTAGCAAAGGCTCATCTTTTCGCGCACGTTGTCAAACAGCTTGCTTGTGGGCGAGCCGCCGTACAGCTCGTTGAAGAGATTGTAGACGGTGTAATCGGGATCCTTTAAGGAGTGTCCCGAGGAAAAGCCAAGAATCAGTTTTCCCTGTGCGACCTCCATTTCCTCGCAAAGCTCGTTCACGTCGGTCCTTTCGCGCTTGAATACCGCCGTCGGGATAAGCTCCTTCGGTTCCCGCTCCACGCCGCAAAGAAGCGTCTTTGACCACGAAACGACTTTTTCCTCCGCCGCGGTGCCGACGTAGTAAAGCTCGATCTGCGCCGTTTTGAAAAGCTTTTTGTAAAAATCGTAAAGTGCCTTTCCCGTGATCGCCGAAACACCCTTTTCCGTACCGTTTTCGCTCACGGCAAAATAGCTTCCGCGGCACATTGCCTCGTGGCATTTTTTCATGGCGTAGGCGTTTTTGTTGTTGATGAGCGAACGGATTGCATCGATCTGATTTTTCTTTTCGCTTTCGACATATTCGCCCTTGAAAGCGCCGTTTTCGAGAAGCGGCTCGAATAAAACGGCGTGCAGAGCGGCAAAGACGTCTTCACCGAGGCTCTTTCCGTCGGGGACGAGCGCATCGCGCAGAAAATCCATCGTAAAGCCGAGTATCTGATTTTCACCGCGCTTTAAAACACGCGTCGAAAAGCCGGTGGAGTAAAGATAATCGAGATGCTTCGTAAGACTCGCCATGGTGGGATATTTTTCACACCCGCGCCTTAAAACCGCAGGCAAAAGCGCCGCGTACGACGCGGTCTCCTCCCGCAGAGGAAGGATCAGATTAAAATCGAAATATTCGGTTTTGAATTTGTCCGACGGGATGATCGTAAGGGCGCACCCTTGCGATAAATGGATTCGTTTCATACAGTACCTCCGTTCTGTTATCGCTATTGTATCGAAACAAGACAAAACTTTTCCCTATTGTACTTCTTCCTATTATACATGAATTTTCCCGAAATGGCAATAAAAAATACCGCCGTTTCCGTAAATAATCGGTGAAACGGCGGAAAAAATCATAAAATTTCAAGCGACGGGAAAAGAACGCGAAATTCTACGTTCTCGTCGGGGGCTTTTTCGCACACCCACACGTCGACCTTTGAAAGGCTCGTTTGGGTGTAGGGCGAGCGGCGGCCGAGCTTTTCGCTGTCGCAGAGAAAGACCCGTTTTGCGCAGTTTTGCAGCATTGCCTCCCGCACCGTTACCTCCTCCCGCGAACAGTCGGAGACGATCCCGTCGAAGGACAGCGATTTTGTCGAAAAAAAGGCGATGTCCGCGTACATCCTTTCGAAAGTCCCCCGCGCGTCGGCGCCCAAAAGGCAATTGCGGTTATCGCGGCTCAGCGTTCCGCCCGAAGAAATCACCGTGAGAGAAGTCTCGGAAAGCAGACCGACAATTTCAATGTTGTTGGTCACGACGGTCAGCGTTGCGTTGCCCGCGATTTTTTCCGCCAGATAATACGAGGTGGAGGATTGATCCAAAAACAAAATGTTTCCGTCGTGAATGAGGTTTTTTGCCTTTTCGGCGATGGTTCTTTTCGCGTCGGCGTTTTGGTGCGAACGCTCGGGGAACGGCGGAATGTGCCGAAAATTCGAGATCGGTTCCGCACCGCCGTAAACCTTGCGCAAAAGTCCTTTTTTCTCAAGGGCGGTAAGGTCGCGGCGGATCGCCGATTCACTTGCATAAAGCTTTGCGCACAGCTCCTTTACGCTGACAAAGCCGCCCGCTTTCATCAAATGCAGAATCTCCTGTTCTCTTCGGTTTTTCAGCATAGCGCATACCTCCGTGAAAATGACGGATTTTGATGTTTTGAAGCGTTTTTCTTGCAAAATCGCCGTTTTTTGACCGACTTTTGACAAAGTGTTGATTTATTAAGCCCAAATAGAGTATACTACCGACAGAGAAAAATGTCAATAAAAAAGAGAAAAGGACGGGGAAAGATAAAAATGGATCGAAAGCCGTATTCGGTCGTCGCGATGGATCTCGACGGCACTTTAACCCAGCACAAGACGCCGCTCGGCGCGGAAAACAAAGCCGCCCTCGACCGTCTTGCCGAGCGGTATACGCTTCTTATGGTCGGAGCGGGGCAGGTCATGCGCATTTTCAATCAGATGGGCGCATATCCGCTCGACATTATCGGAAATTACGGGCTTCAATACGGAAAATACAATGAGAAGACGGGGCTTCCCGACATTCTGCGCGACGAGCATTTTCCGATCGACCGCGAAAAGGTCGAAAAGACCGCCGCCTATTTCCGCGAGAAATACGGATATACGCATTTTGCCGGCGACAGCGTGGAATACCATCCGTCGGGCTGTCTCACCTTTGCTCTTTTGGGAACAAAAGCGGCGGCGGAGGATAAGCTTTCGTTTGATCCCGACCGTTCCAAAAGAAGAAAGATCTACGACGAGGTGTGCCGCGCGTTTCCCGAATACAACGTCTTTGTCGGCGGTTCGTCGTCCTTTGACATGGCGCCCAAGCCGTATAATAAGTATTACGCGCTTGACCTTTACTGTAAGGAAAACGGACTTTCGCACGACGAGGTTTTGTACATCGGCGACGATTACGGCACGGGCGGCAACGACGAGGCGGTCTATCGTTCGGATTTTCCGTATCTTTGCATCGATTCCTACACGGATTTTGCTTCTCTTGCGGCGGCGCGTCTGTTGTAAGACATTCTGCATAAAGGCGAAAGCGGCGGTTTTCCGCCGCTTTTTGCATAAAAATCCGAACCGCGCAGTTCGGAGGGGAAACGGACAAAAAACAAAAAGCACTTGCAAAAGCAAGTGCTTTTTGTGGCGCGCTGCAAGGGACTCGAACCCCTGACCTTTTGGTTCGTAGCCAAACACTCTATCCAGCTGAGCTAGCAGCGCATATTGACTTCCGTCAACTCCTAAATAGTATCACATTTGCGCGGATTTGTCAAGGGCTTTTTTCGTTTTTTTCTGTTTTTTTGAAAAACTTTGAAAAAGGACGGATTTTTCCGTGCAAATGCGGCGTTTGCCGTTTTTGCGAGAAAAGAAATTCGGCACGGCAAACCGAAGTCTCCCGCGGGAAAAGACCCCGCGGGAGCATTTTTCACCTTTTCCGCCGTCCGAAAAAAGGGGAAATCGGACGGCGAAAAAAGTGTTGTCTATCGAAAGCGCGTTTGACTTCCGATGTATAAAGCAAATTTTTATGCGTTTGCCTTTGCGGCGGCAAACGCCTCAAGGCGCGCTTTTTCGTCCTCGGTCAAAGCGGCGCTCTCGTCGGCAAGAGCCGCTTCGGCAATGTCGGCAAGGCTTGCCGCATAGCGGTCGCCGTAGAATACGCACTCGACTCCGTTTGCGCTTGTGTACGCGATATACGGAACGACGGCGTAACGACGCGCGTAGTTTTCGGAGACGATATCGATCACGCAGACCGTGTAACGTATAGCGGCACGGGTAAAAAATGTAAATGGACAGCGTGTAGTGCGGCATGGATTATTCGGCGAAAAAGCAAAAAACAAGGCGTTCGCGAAAAGCGAACGCCTTGTTTGCCGCATGGGCGGCGGTTTAACTTTTTGTCAGATCGACTGAACCCACGTTACGATGGACATAACCATCACGACGAGGATAATCAGCGGGAGGACATAGGTCATATAGGGACGGATCCATGCGGGAACCTTAAGCCCTTTTCCGGTGTTGACCTCGGTGTGATAATTCTTCCAGCCCCATCCGAAACGGCGCGTGCAGAAGAGAACATACAGAAGGCTTCCGCCGGGAAGAAGGACGTTTGAGACGATGAAGTCCTCTATGTCCATAATGCCCTTGCTGCCGAGCACGATTTTATCCCAAAGGTTGAAGCCGAAGATGCACGGAAGCGAGAGAACGATCATCAAAGCGACGTTGATGATCGCGACGGCGGGGCGCTTCAAGCGGGTCAACTCAAGCCAGAAGGACATGATGTTTTCGAAAACGGCGATAACCGTCGAGAAGGACGCGAAGATCATAAAGAGGAAGAAGAGCGCGCCGATAATGCGGCCCGTTTCGCCCATGGCGTTGAATACCGACGAGAGCGTCGTGAAAAGAAAGCTTGCGCCGACCGTTCCCGCGTCGGCGGTAACGCCGTTATTATAGGTAAAGCAGGCAGGGAAAATGATAAGACCCGACGCAAGCGCAACAAAGGTATCGAGACCGACAATCGTCAGCGATTCGCCGAGCAGCGAACGATCTTTTTCAATGTAGCTGCCGAAAATGGCAATCGAGCCGATACCGATGCTCAAGGTGAAGAACGCCTGACCCATCGCCGAGCAGATGACTGTCCAAATTCCCGCCTCTTTTAGATTCTCGAAAGAGGGAACCAGATAGAATTTCAGCCCCTCGCCCGCACCCGAGAGCGTGCAGGAATAAATGCCGAGACCCAAAATAAGAGCGAGAAGCGCGATCATCATCCATTTCGTAATGCCCTCGACGCCCTTCTGAAGACCGATCGAGCAGATGGCAAAGCAGATGAGAATGACCGCAAGAGTCGAGCAGAGCATTAAGACGGGATTCGAAACGACTCCGCCGAACACCGCGCCCATATCCTCGACGGTTTTGGCTTCCATGATCGAGCCGGTCAGGTACTTGATGAAATAAATCGCCATCCAGCCCGAAATGGTGGTGTAGAACATCATGAGAAGATAGTTTCCGCCGATGCCGATAAATTTCATGAAGCCCCATTTTTGTCCTTTCTTTTCAAGAACTTCGAAGGAGGAGGCGATACTGCGGCGGCTTCCGCGTCCAACGGCAAGCTCGGTCGTCATGACGGGGATTCCCAGAAGAATCAGAAAAGCGATGTAGATCAGAACGAAGGCGGCGCCTCCGTAAGCGCCGGTCGTGATCGGAAAACGGTAAACGTTTCCGAGACCGATGGCACAGCCTGCCGAGATCAGGATAAAGCCCAAACGCGACTTGAATGTTTCTCTTTGTTCCATTTTGGTAACCTTTCACAGAGTTATTTTCGATATATCGGCGAGCGGTATACCGAATGTACAAAAGTATCTGTATTCTACCACATTTTTCCGCAAAAATCAAGTGAAAAGGAAAAGAAATGTTACAAAATGCGAATTTTCTTTCATATTTTTATAAAAAACGAAAACTTGCTCCCGCAAATCGCGCGAAGCCTTGCTTTTTACGCGCCGTTGTGCTATAGTTATACTGTATATCTTTAAAACATCGGAAAACGTATGCGCCGCATGATGCGGCGGCCGTTTTCGTATATTGATATTACAACATTCTATCGAGATCCAAAGCAGTACGGAGTGTATCATGTCTTATCTTTCCGAAAAAAATAAATCTTTTGAGCCGCTCGGCTCGCTCCGACACCGCACATGGGCGGAAATCGACCTTGACTGTGCGGAGCAAAACTATCGCATTATTCGCGAAAGCGTCGCAAAAAACGTAAAGCTGTGCTGTGTCGTAAAGGCAAACGCCTACGGTCATTCCGCCGTCGAGCTTTCACGCCTGTATGAGACGCTCGGCGCGGATTTTTTTGCCGTTTCCAACATTGAGGAAGCGCTTCAGCTCCGCCGCGGCGGAATAAAAAAGCCGATCCTCATTCTCGGCTACACAGCGGTCGAATGCGCCGAAATTCTGGCAAGGGAGGACATTCGTCAATGCGTCTATTCGGGCGAATACGGACACGCACTTGCACAAAGTGCCGCGGCGCGCGGCGTTTGTGTAAAGATCCATGTCAAGATCGACACGGGTATGGGACGGATCGGCTTTGCATACCGCGACAAAGAGCGGAACGAGCTTTCCGACGCGCTTTCGGTCTGCCGTGAGGGTGCGCTTGTTTCCGAGGGAATCTTCACGCATTTTGCCTCGGCGGACGAGAATCAAAACGGAGCGAAATATACCGAAATGCAGTTTTCGCGCTTCACCGCAGCATATGAGGCGCTTCGCGCCGCGGGAATCGATTTTTCCGTTCGCCACTGCGCCAACAGCGCGGCGATCCTCGATTATCCGCAATATGCGCTCGACATGGTGCGGGCGGGCGTTGTTTTGTACGGACTTGCCCCTTCGGGCGACATGGCGCACACGCTCCCGCTTTCGCACGTCATGACGCTTTGCACCGTCATTTCTCATATCAAGACCGTTTTCCCCGGCGACAAGGTGAGCTACGGGCGCACGTATGAAGCCGAAAGTGAGCGAAAAATTGCGACCGTTCCGATCGGATATGCCGACGGCTTCTGGCGCAAAAACGGCAGCGGAGCGTATGCGCTTTCGGTTCACGGACGTCCCTGTCCCATCGTCGGTCGGGTCTGCATGGATCAATTGATGATCGACGTGACCGACGTTCCGTGCAAGGTCGGCGACCGTGTGACGGTCTTCGGTGATACCGAACCCTTTACCCCCGAGAGCATCGCAAAAGCCTCCGATACCATAGGCTATGAGGTCATCTGCGCCGTCGGCGAGCGCGTGCCCCGCGCTTTTATAAAGGGCGGAAAGATCGTTTCGGTGCGCGACAACGTGTACGACGCCGACATAAAAGAAACGCTTTGATTTTTGTTTAAACCGCTTGAATTTACCCGAGGTATTTTTTATGGACAAAACGCTTTTCGGCAATTGCTCCCGCCCCGAGTTTGTGGGCTGTACGCTGCTCGACACGATCGGGCTGTATCTTCCGTCGATCGATCCCGCGTTGCGATGCGCCGCCGAAATCCCCGAGGAAATAAAGTCGGTGGGGATCCTTTCCTCCCGCACGGGCGCGGCGGGACAAATCCTCGCCTGCGATGACGCGGCAAAAAAGACGGGCGTGTGCCCCGTTTCGATCGAGCTTCCCCGCGACACCAAGGGCTGGGGCGGACACGGCTGCTTTCTTTTGCTCGGCGGGAAAACGCCGTCCGAGACCCGTCGCGCCGTCGAGCTTGCCCTTGAAGGCATCGAAAAAAACGCGGGTGAGGTGCATATCAGTGAAGCGGGACATTTGGAGTTTGCCTACAGCGCAAGCGCGGGAAGCGTTTTGAACGCCGCCTTCGGCGTGTCCGAGGGGGCTCCCTTCGGCTTTTGCGCCGCCTCTCCCGCCGCCATCGGTTTTGTTCTCGCCGACGGAATTTTAAAGGAGCATTCGGTGTCGCTTCTTCATTATCTTTCGCCCGATCACGGCACGCGCCATTCGAACGAGGTCATCACGATCTTTACGGGCGAGACCGCAGACGTAAAAAGCGCCGTTCTCGACGCAAAGAAGCGCGGTTTTTCTCTTCTCCGTGCCATGGGAAGCGAACCGAAGTCGCCCGCAAAGCCGTACCTTATTTGAATTTACACCGGGAGGACGTTTTCATGCTTCTTACCGATTATTTGACCGTAAAAAGAGACGACACCCGAAAGATCGCCGCCTGCTGCGGCGTGAAGCACGCCGTCGTGCGCCTTCCCGAGGACGGAAAATTCGATTACGGCGACTCTTCGCACTGGGACGATTTTGTCCGCTCGTTTACCGAGGACGGCTTTACGCCCGTCGCTTTGGAGCCGATGCCGAACGAATTGCACGACCCGATCAAGATCGGAAGCGAAAGGCGCGACGAGGCGATCGAAAAGGTCCTCTCCATGTTCCCGCACCTTGCGCGTCACGGCATTCGCACCCTCTGCTTTAATTTTATGGCGCACATCGGCTGGCTTCGCACCGACAAGGACATTCCCGAGCGGGGCGGCGCGCACGTTACGGGCTTTTCGACCGCGCATTTTGTCCCGAACGATAAAGAAATTTCCGAAGAGACGCTGTGGCAAAACTATGCGTATTTTCTCCGCGCCGTTTTGCCCGAAGCCGAAAAATACGGCATCACGCTTGCTCTTCATCCCGACGATCCGCCCCTCTCGCCGCTCGGAAAGGTGTCGCGCATTATGATCAGCGCCGACAACATCGAGCGCGCCGTAAATCTTTTCCCGTCGCCGAGCCTCGGTGTGACCTTCTGTCAGGCGACGTTTGCCATGATGGGCGAGGATCTTTTCGAAGCAATCCCCCGTTTTGCCGGCAAGATCAAGTTCATTCATTTTCGCAATGCCGTCGGAACGAAAGAAAATTTCCGCGAGACCTTCCACGACAACGGCTCGCTTCCCATGGGGAAATTGCTTCGCCTTTACCGTGATCTCGGCATCGACGTTCCGATTCGGGTCGATCATGTGCCGACGCTTCCGCTGGAGGACGCAGCGAATCCCGGTTATGACGCGCTCGGGCGGCTTTTTGCCATCGGGTATTTAAAAGGACTTCTGGAAGGAATTGAAGTATAACGGGAGGAAAAGTATATGAAAAATATCACGGCGTACCGTTATAAGACCATAAGCGTTTCGGTCGATGAAACGACCGATTTTCTCTCGGTCCTTTGCCCCGACGGCAGGGAGGAGAAGGCATTTTCGTTTATCCGAAAGCCCGTAAAGATCGAATACGACGAAGAGGGCTTCGAGCAGATCCTTCCCGATGGAAAAACGCTTTTTTGCTGTCGCTATACCCCCGATTTCGAAGGCGAGGCGACGGTTTCGGTTCACGACAAAAACGGAAAGATTATCCGCGCTTTCTCCCTTACGGTCTTTTCCTCCGAAGAACACGGTTATGCGGAGGTCGGAAAGGAAGACCCGCGCTATCTTGTACTCAGCGACGGCACGCCTTTTCCCGTCGTCGGCGTAAACCTTGCCTATCCGACCGAATATCGGCTCTCGGCAAAGCAGGAGTTTGCCCTTTCGGGAAAATACGGATATTTGGGGCTGCGGCAGTATGAGCGTTGGTTTCGCGCCCTTTCGCAGAACGGCGTCAATCTTGTTCGACTGTGGCTCGGACACGAATATTTTTCGCCCGATACCGAAAAAGCGGACGTTTTTCGGTATGAGCAATTCGAAAAGCTCGACGCGATTATCGCGCTTGCCGAGAAATATTCGCTCCGTCTGAAGCTTACCTTTGAACAATTCCGCTTCTTCGATTACGAAAAAGAGGCACTCTCGGACAGCTACGCCGACGACGTGTTCCGAAAATTCAACAAACGTCTGTACCTTGACGGCGTGCGCTGCGAAAACAGCAAAATGTGGCTCACCGACGAAAAATTCCGCGCCGCATGGCTTGAGAAAGTACGCGAATACGCAAATCGCATCGGCGGCAACCCCACCGTCGCGATCGTGGAACCGTGGAACGAAATGAATTGCGTCGGGAGCGATTTTGAAGACGTTCTTGTCTGGAACCGCGCGATGCTTCCCGAATTGAAAAAGCTTTTCCCGAAACAGCTCGTGACAAACTCACTCGGAAGTCTCGACGGAGAATATGCCGAAGCGCATTACCGCGCGTTTTGTTGGGACAAGACCGATCTTTCAGAGATCCATCGCTATCTCGACTGCGGCGCGCCCTATGCCGACTGCCGCGGGGATATGAAGGAGGTCTCGCGAACGGCAAAGGAGCATGTCGACCTCCCATCCGACCGCCCGTTCCTGATTGCCGAAACGGGCGCGGTCAACGACTGTCACAGCGGACCGTTCCGTTATTATATGAACGACCACCGCGGCATTCTGTTTGTCGACGCGGTCTATACGCCCCTTTTCTGCGGCTCTTGCGGCACGGGAAATCTGTGGCATTGGAACGAGCAATATCTCGAGGCGAAAAATCTTTATCCGCTCTATGCGCCGATCGCAAAGCTTTTTTCGGGCGTCAATTTCGAACACGAGCATTTTTGCCCACGCGACCTTTCGGACGACGCGGTGTCGCTTTTGGTTCTGGAAGGAAAAAATACGCTTCTCGGCTTTGTGCGCAACCGCGCGGACAACTGGAAAAACGTCCTGCGCGATCTTGCCGAGCCGCAGCCGACCTTTGCATTTTCGGCAAAGCTTTCGGAAGCGCCCCTTTCGGATCTTCGCGTTTTTCCGATCTTTGAAGGAGAAACGGCAAAAGCCGACCTTTCGGACAAAACGCTTTCGCTTTCCGATCTCCGCTTCGGGCTTTTGTTTTCGTGCGTGAAAAAGTAACGAGAAAATTCGGTTATTAAAAAATTTCGTCCGTAAAGCGAGACGGGAGAGCTTTTCGCTCTCCCGTCTTTTTGTTGTTTCAAAATCAGACCGCCCGAAAGCCTCTGCCGATAATTTCGCTGCTGGTCGTGATGATCATAAAGGCGCTCGGGTCGACGCGGCGCACCTCTTTTTGCAAACGGATCGCCTCGATGCGTTTGCAGACCGTGTGCAGAGCCGTTTTGTTGTCGTGCGTGTAAGCGCCCGTCGCATTCACAAGCGTCGCGCCGTGATGGAGATTTTTCAAAATGAAATCGGAAATTTCGTCGGGGTGCGTCGTGATGATCAGAAAATATTTACAGCTGTTCATGTTTTCGATGACGCCGTCAACAATATAGGCTTTGGAAAAAAGTCCGAGCAGCGAGAAAAGTCCGACTTTCATGCCGAAAACGAAGAAAGACGAAGCCGCGATCAAAAAGTCCACACACAAAAGCGCTTTTCCGACATTCAGGCTCGTATATTTTTTCAAAATCAGCGCGATGATATCGGTTCCGCCCGACGAAGCCGAGCAGTGAAAAATAATTGCCGAGCCGATCGAAGTAAGCAGCATCGCATAAGCAAGCTCCAAAAACGGTTGATCGGTAAGCGGCTTTTCGATCGGGCAGGCAAGCTCCAAAATCTGCGTCAGCCCCGAAAACAAAAGACTGCTGTAAACGGTGCGGATCCCCGTTTCTTTCCCCAAAACAAGAAAGCCCAAAAGCAGACAAATAAGGTTGATGACCGAAATCAGCGTCGCCGGCGTAAAGGGTGTTATTTTTCCGAGCAGCGTACCGATGCCGCTCACCCCGCCCGTAGAAAAGCCGTTCGGAATTTTGAAAAAATAAACGCCCGCCGTGAGAAGCACCGTTCCGAAGAAGATGAAAAGATATTCGGTCGCCGCTTTATGTTGTTTCATTTTATGATTCACCTCAATATTGTCCGAAATCGTCCCAAACCGTCCGAAAACACACACCGTAAACGGCGCGGACGAAAAACATTCCGCGCCTATTATAGCAAGGATCGCTCTCTTTCGTCAACCGCTTCGATCAAAAAAATCGGATTCCGCAAAGAAAAAAGACGGAAAGAAAGAGGTAAAAAAGAGGAGCTTTCGCTCCTCTTTTTTTGCATTTTATTTGCTTTTTCCGTAATTTTCGGCAAGCACCATGTCCTTGACTTTCATTAAGCGCGTTGTGTTTCCGCGGTCGTTTTCGTCCAGCTTCATCATGATCGTTTTGATTCCGGCTTCAAATTGCGGAATCATAATATATTCCAGCGCATTGACACGGCGGCGGGTCTTTTCGATCTCGTCGGCAAGCATCTGCGAGCGTTTTTCCACCTCGGCGAGCCGCAAAAGATCGGGCAGCATTTCCCGAAGCTCTCCGACGGCACAGTCCAGTTCGCCCGAAGTAAAGGCAAAGCCGTACGGAAACGGGTTGTTTCCCGCGTCCTTTACGGTGTAGGTATATTCGGGAACCGTCACGCTCATGACGTTTTTATAATCGACCGAAAGCTCGCCTTCGGTCTTCGGATAAATAAGCGCCTCCTCCAGCATTTCCCGCCCCGTCGCCGACGAGGCGACCGAAAAGCTTCCGTGCAGAGCGGAAAGCTTCTTTTCGATCTCGATACGCAGACGTTTATCCTCCCGTACCGCCTCCAAAAACAGCTTCATCAGCTCGTCCCGTTTATCCTTCAAAAGCTTATGTCCCCGCCGTGCGGTTACAAGGCGCTTTTTCAGTCGGGTCAGCTCCATTCGCGTCGGAATGATTTGCTTTTGAGCCATAGCTTCTCCTTTCGGTTGCCGATTTTATTCCTTCCAATATTTTGCGAGGGTTTCGGGCTTAATACGCTTCAGCTCGCTCTTCGGGAAGATGTGCAAAAGCTCCCAGCCGAGGTTTAAGGTCTCCTCGATCGAACGGTTTTCCTCAAAGCCTTGGTTGATGTAGCGTTTTTCGAATTCCTCGGAGAATTTTGCATACAGCCGGTCGATCGGAGTCAGCGCCGCTTCACCCAAAACGACCATCAGCTCGAGCGCTTCCTTGCCGCGGGCATAGCACGCAACGAGCTGATTCATCAGCTCCGCATGATCCTCACGCGTTTTTCCCGCGCCGATGCCCTTATCCTTCAGTCGCGAAAGTGACGGAAGAACGTCGACAGGCGGCAGATAGCCTTTGCGGTAAATTTCACGCGACAGAATGATCTGTCCCTCGGTGATATAGCCCGTAAGGTCGGGGATCGGGTGGGTCTTGTCGTCTTCGGGCATGGTTAAAATCGGGATCATGGTGATCGAACCGTCACAGCCGAGCTTTCGTCCGGCGCGCTCGTAAAGCGTTGCAAGGTCGGTGTAAAGATAGCCCGGATAACCGCGGCGCCCCGGAACCTCCTTGCGTGCCGCCGATACCTCGCGCAGCGCCTCGGCGTAGTTGGTAATATCGGTCATAATGACCAGCACGTGCATATTCTTTTCAAACGCCAGATATTCCGCCGCCGTCAGCGCCATACGCGGCGTGGAAATACGCTCGATGGCGGGGTCGGAGGCAAGGTTGATGAACAAAACGGTACGGTCGATCGCGCCCGTGCGCTTGAAATCGCCGATAAAGAAATCGGCTTCCTCAAAGGTGATGCCGATGGCGGCGAAGACGACGGCAAAATTGCCGCTCGAGCCGAGAACCTTTGCCTGTCTTGCGATCTGCGCCGCAAGGTTGGCGTGCGGCAGACCCGAGCCCGAGAAGATCGGAAGCTTTTGTCCGCGCACGAGAGTATTCAGTCCGTCAATGGTCGAAACACCCGTCTGGATAAATTCCGACGGATAATTGCGCGCTGCGGGGTTGATCGGCGTGCCGTTGATGTCGAGATTTTCTTCGGCAATGATACGCGGTCCGCCGTCGATCGGCTCGCCCATACCCGAGAAAACGCGTCCCAAAATGTCTTCGGAAACGCCGAATTCGATTCCGTGTCCGAGAAAGCGCACCTTGCTTTCGGCAAGGTTTATGCCCGCCGAGCTTTCAAAAAGCTGTACCAGCGCCTTATCCTCGTTTACGTCCAGAACACGGCAGCGACGGCGTTCTCCGCTCGGAAGCTCGATCTCGCCCAGCTCGTAATACTTTACGTTTTCGACCTTGTCGACCAGCATAAGCGGTCCCGCGACTTCTTTTATGGTTTTATATTCCTTTGTCAATGTCACGGCTTATTCCCCCTTCCGTCGATTCTTCGCCCGAGAGAGTCTCGGAAATCTCTTTATCCAGCGCATCGAGCACTTTTTTCATTTCTTCGTCGAACACCGAAACGGGGGCGGATTTCAGACGTCCGATTGCCTCGCGTGCGGGAAGCTCGGCAAGTTTTTCCATATCCGCGCCCTTTGCGATCGCTTCATTGCACTTTTCATAATATGCCTCGACCGTCTTTAAAAGCTTATACTGCTTGTCGAGCGGCGTATACGAGTCGTCGGGGCTGAAAGCGTTTTGCTGAAGAAAGTCCTCACGTACCGAACGGGCGACCTCGAGCGTCAGGCGGTCGGACGGCGACAGCGCATCCATACCGACCAGCTTTACGATTTCGTCCAGCTCGCTTTCCTTTTGCAGAACGCCGAGAGCCCAGCCCGTGAGCCGCGTCCAGTCGGAGGCGACGTTTTCCGAGAACCACGGATTCATGCGATCCTTATACAGCGAATATGAATTCAGCCAGTTGATGGCAGGGAAGTGACGGCGGTAAGCAAGCGACGAATCGAGTCCCCAGAATACCTTAACGATGCGGAGCGTCGCCTGTGTTACCGGCTCGGAAATATCGCCGCCCTGCGGCGATACCGCTCCGATGGCGGTCAGTGTTCCGTGTCGTTTTTCCGCGCCGAGGCAGACGACCTCGCCCGCACGCTCATAGAACTGAGCAAGGCGCGAACCGAGGTAAGCGGGATAGCCCTCCTCGCCCGGCATCTCCTCCAGTCGTCCCGACATCTCGCGCAGAGCCTCTGCCCAACGGGAGGTCGAGTCGGCGATAACGGCGACCGAATATCCCATGTCGCGGAAATATTCGGCAAGCGTGATGCCCGTGTAGATCGACGCCTCGCGCGCCGCAACGGGCATATCGGAGGTGTTGGCGATCAAAACGGTTCGCTTCATCAGCGAATAGCCCGTTTTCGGGTCTTTCAGCTCGGGAAATTCGCGCAGAACGTCGGTCATTTCGTTTCCGCGCTCGCCGCAGCCGATGTAAATCACGATATCCACGTCCGCCCATTTTGCGATCTGGTGCTGTACGACGGTCTTACCGCTTCCGAACGGACCGGGAACGCAGGCAGTGCCGCCCTTGGCAATGGGGAATACCGCGTCGATAACGCGCTGACCGGTGATCAGCGGCTCATGCGGCGGAAGTTTTTCGGAATAGGGACGCGCCTTTCGAACGGGCCACTTCTGCATGAGCGTAAGCGGAATTTCGCCCTTATCGGTCGTCAGCGTTCCGATCGGCTCGTCGACCGAAAAGCTTCCCGCACGGATCTCCTTCACCGTTCCCGAAACGCCGGGGGGCAGAAGAATCTTGTGGGTGATGATCTCGGTCTCGACGACCGTTCCGAGAATGTCTCCCGACGTAAGGACATCGCCCGCTTTGCAAATCGGAGTAAAATCCCATTTTCTCTTTCGGTCGAGTGCTTTTTCGTCCACGCCCTTGGGAATATTGGTGCCGTAAAGCTTGTACATGACCTCCAGCGGGCGTTGGATTCCGTCGTAAATATTGGTCAAAAGTCCGGGACCGAGCTCGACCGACAAGGGTTCGCCCGTCGAATATACGATATCGCCGGGGCCGATGCCCGCCGTTTCCTCGTAGACCTGAATCGATGCGCGGTCGTCGCGCATTTCGATGATCTCGCCGATCAGCTTCATTTCGCCGACCCGCACCACGTCAAACATATTGGCACCGCGCATACCGTCGGCGACCACAAGCGGTCCCGAAACTTTTACGATTTTTCCTGTAATCAATCTAAAAAAACCTGCCTTCCTGCCGTATGTTTATTTCAGAATATCCGCGCCGACCGCTTTTTCCACGGCGCTTTTGATGTTCGAAAGTCCGACGCCCATCGAGCCGCCCTTTCCCGGAAGGGGAAGGATCGCAAGCTCGGGCGAGCTTTTGTATTTTTCGATGATCTCGTTAAGACGCACATAAAGCTCCTCGGTCACAAAAAGAACCGAATAATCGCGGTTTATTGCCGACCTTATGATATCGGCGGCTTCTTTTTCCTCCTCGGTGATAAAAACCGAAAAGCCCGCCGCCATGAAACAAAGAACGCTGTCTTTGTCACCGATGATACCGATACGTTTCATATCAATTTACCCCCCGCAGCCGTGCGCGAAGATCCTCTTTCGAAAGGCCCGCTTTCTTTCCCGCAAGAAGGATGCGGATGTTTCGGATCTCGTTTTCCCGCTCGATCGCAAACATCAGCGGTTTTTCCGCACCGAACGAAACGCCTCGTGCCGTAAGCGCACAGGCAAGAAAGATCTCGTCGCACAGCCTTTCCAGCTCACCGAGCGAGATGGGTGCGTCAAGGGCTTTTTCGAGCGCCGAAAAAGCGGGACGAACCGAAAGAGCGCTCAAAAGCGCTTCAAGCCCTTTTTCGTAATGCTCCGCAAAAAACGCATACGAAACCTCTCCGCCGGGAAGGAAGAAGCTTTCGAAAAAGGACCTTTCCGCACCGATGCGCGCCGCGCGCGCAAAGCTTATAACATTGGTAAGATCCGCTTTCAGCGCGCAGAGTCGGGAAAGATACGAAAGCCCGATTTTGTCGCACATTTCCTTGCGATCAAGGAAAACCGCGCGGTCGAGAATGCGATCGACCGTGCTCGGGTCGCTTGTTTTGGAAAATTCTTCGATCGCCTCGGGCGCGCTTTCCCGAATGTGCGGTGTAAAGAGCGAAAAATCGCGCTTTGCGACCGCGCTTTGCACCTCATCCTTCGGAACGGTCCCGCAGGACATCAAAAGGGTCACGGGCGAAAGCGAGCGCTTTTCGCATTTTATGCACGCCTTCAGATTTTGTCCGTCATACGGCAGGCGAAGAGGCGCCAAAAGCTTGTTTTCTCCGCCGCACGAAAGGAGCGCTTCGTCGATCTCACGATAGGTCTTTTCCGCCATAAAGCGTAGGAGCGCCTCCTCGTCGGTCGGCACCTCGCCGCGCCCCGAATAAAGCTCGATCGCAAGACGGAGACACTCGGCGGAGCTTTCCGCTTCCAGCATTTTTTCATACTGTTCTTTTCCCGCAAGGGTGCTTTCCATAACGCAGACAAGCGACGAAAGATATAAATAACGGGTATCGGTCAATTTTGCGTTTTTCAGAACAGACCCCCCTTTTTCATTGTTCCGCAAACAAAAGGCGCGAAACATCCTTTTCGGTTTCGGAGCGGATCGCTTCGATCAGAGCATGCGCCGAGCAGTCAAGTGTGATCTCGTCGGTTTCGAGCCAAAAGCCGCAGCCCTTTGCCTTTTTCTCACCGTTGGGCAAAATGTCCTTCGGATTTCCCGCCGCCGCGCAAAGCTCGTCCGCGCCGAACGGCGACTTTTCGCCGACGACAAGGCGCGCCGGTCCCGCGGGCTTTTGTTCGAGCGCTTCTTTAAGATACGGCAGGAACAGGGCGATTGCCTCCTCTTTCGGAAGAAGCGCGATTTTTTCCTCCGCTCTGCGGTACGCTGCCGCCAAAAGGTCGCTTTTTACGGAAAGTCTGGCGCCTCGCGCACGGGTCTCCTCGGCGCTGTCGGCAGTGCGGCGGGATTCCGCCGCCTTTTCTTCGGCGCGCGAAAGAATCTCGTCCTTTGCCGCCTGTGCTTTTTTTTCATATTCCTCCGAAATACCTTTTGCTTCGGAGGAGGTTTTTTCGAGAAGATCGTTTTTATAATCCTCGGCTTCGTGAAGGATCTTTTCGCAAAGAACCTCTACCGAGCCGTAACGTTTGGTTTCACTCATGAAAAACCGCCTTTCTCTTTCATCAAAGCGGCGCTTCTTACAGGTTGAAGTTCAGAATCAGAAGAAGCGAAACGAGAAGCGAGAAGATGGCGTAGGTCTCGACAAGAGCCGCTGCGGTTACGCCCTTGGTGGAATCGTCGGGCTTTTTGGCGAGAATGTTCATACCCGTTGCGCAAACGCGTCCCTGATAGATCGCGGAGAAATAGCCGACGATGGCGATGGGAAGGCACGAGATAAAGAGGAACCACCCCTGATAATTCGAAAGAGCGGCAAGGCTTCCGCCGAGAACACCCAGCTTCATAAAGACCATGAAGGCGGTAACAAAGCCGTAGATACCCTGCGAACCGGGAAGGGCCTCCAGAAGAAGAGCTTTACCGGCTTTGGTCGGATCCTCGGCGACAACGGCGTTGCCCGCTTCGCAGGCGATTCCGACGCCGCGAGCCGAGCCCATGCATGCGAGCAATGCGGCGATAACCGCGCCTAAAATTGCAATTACTGTTCCTGTAGTCATGATTTTACTCCTCCCGAACATTGTTCGTATATTTTGTGTTGACCGTGGCGGGCGCAAACGGTCTGCCGCCTTCTTCGTAAAATTTGCCGAAAAATTCGATGTATTGCAGTCTTGCCGTGTGAACGTAACAGCTGATCATGCTCAAAGCAAGGTTCAGTCCGTGTCCCACAAGGAAGATCACAATCAGAATAATAAAGCCGAAAAATCCTCCGCCCGAGAGCGTTCCGAGGATATTCATGACCTGCCCGATGATCGCGCCCGAAAGACCGAGAGCGAAAATACGGGAATACGATAAGAGGTCGGACATATAGCCGATGATGTTGTAAAGGCTGTAAATACCGCCGAAGATTTTGCCGAAGATGTTTTTCGAATGCCGTCCCTGCGTCAGGACCAGCATCGCCGCGCCGCACAGTGCCACGATTTTTCCGACCGACGGAGAAAACAGCAAAAGAAGAAGTCCCGCAAAAAGAACGATCCACGAGCCGACGTCGAATATCGCCGCAAAAGGGTCTCCGCGTTTTGCCAGCATATACGCGCGAATCAGCATGCCGACGACCATATGAATGCCTCCGACGGCAAGGGTCAGAATCAAAAAGGCCGTGTTGTTTTCGACGGGGTTGAAAAGCAAAGCGAGGTGATTGAGCGCGTCGGCGTCCGCACCGAAGAAATTGACGGCGAGCTGATGCGGAAGATCTCCGAAATAGCCGCCGAACAACACGCCGAAAACGACGGTGCTGATGCCGCAGAGCGTGAACGCCTGCAAAAGCTGTTTTGTCGATTTTTTGGGATTCATCTTTCGGATGAGAAGCGGACAGCCGAGGGTGAGCAAAAGTCCGTAGCCGACGTCCTGCATGATCATGCCGAAGATGAGCGAATAAAAAATCGCGACGATGAAGGTCGGATCGAAGCTGCCGTAGCGCGGGTAGCCGTATGAGCCGATGATCGACTCGAAGGGCGATGCGAAGCGGTTGTTCTGTAAGAGGACCGGAACCTCCTCCCCTTCTGCGGGATCACGCACCTCAAAGCAGCAGTCGTAGTCCGACAGCTTCTTTTCAAGTATTTTTACGGCGTAATCGGGCACCCATGCGCGAAGAATGCAGGTCTGCTCGGTCGAAACGAGCCGATTTTGCACCCGAAGCGCCGCGATCTTTTCCTGCGCGCGATCGTAAGCTTTTTCAAGCTCACGCCGTTCTTTCGCAAGCTCGCGGAGCTCTTCTTCCGCATTTTTGTTCTTTTCTTCTTCCGTTTTTATGCGTTCTCTGCGGGCGGAAATTTCGCAAAGCGGCGTATTTTTGCCGTCGCGGAATGCGGTCTTCGAAAAGCCGTATCCGACGAGGAGCGACAAGAGCGCGTCGCGTCGCTCGGTAAGGCAGATCGCGTAACAATAACGCACGTTCCCGTCGGAGCTTGCTTCACCGATCACCGCACCGTCAAGCTCCCTTATCTCCTCGGAAATGCGGGCAAGATTCGCCGACGCGGGAAGCGTTCCGAGAAGAAAGACCGTGCGGTGCGTTCCCGTAAACGAAAGCGGCGTATCCAGCTCCCTCCACGGGGAAAGAGCGGCAATTTCGCTCTCGAGGCGGCGTATTTCCGCGTCGTTTTCGCGCTTGCGACTCAAGAGCTCCTTCACGCGTCCGGCGTTTTCAAGCGCACGGTCGTAGGCGGGCATGCCGTCCGGCTCGGTCGATTCCTGCTTTTTGGCTTTTTTCTCAGGCTTCTTTGCGCCCTTTTCGGCGCTTCCGTAGGGCGAAAGCACTTCGACCGCGTCGAAAAGAAGCTGTGCCTGCCGCTCGCCTTCGAGAAGAAGAGCGGAGACATCACGGTGTGTAACACCGTCGCATGCGTATTTTTCGAGAAGATCGTCCGCGTCGCAGACCTCCGCGACCGAAAGCCAGACAAGCCGTTCGGTAATGCGCTCCATGTCGCTTTTGGTTGCGGCAAGCGTCATTTTTTTCATACCGCTGATCATGGTGCGTTCTTCTCCTTTTTCAGGCGGGTGATCAGAAAGTCCACAGCGCTGTCCAAACGGCTTTCCCTGTTTTTCAGCGCTTCGCTTTTTCTTGCCGCCTCTTCTTTTTGTGCCGCGTCACGACGCGCAAAAATTTCCGCGTCCGACCGTTCGGCAATTTTGGACGCTTCGCGCCGCGCGTCGGCTTCGGCTTTCCGAACGAGCGTCTCTCCGTTCTCCCGCGCCTTTTGCAGAATTTCACGGGAAGAGTCCTGCGCTCTTTTTCGGATTTCCGCCGCCGCGTCTTCGGCACTGCGAATCGCGTCGATCATATCAAGAGCCATTCTTTGCCTGTCACCGTTCCTTCCTTCGATTGATTCTTCCGTTTTATCAATATTGCCTTTCATTTCCTTTAACGCTAGTATAGCACGCAAAAAGCGGAAATGCAAGAGAAAAGAGTGAGATATTCAACAAAATTTCATTATCTTTGTTTTTTGCACTCAACACTCGGCAGAAAAATTGTCGAGAAGTTAAAAAAATGTGTCGCGGCGAGATTATCGGCGCTCTTTTTGCAGGGGATAGACCGTGAGAAGCTCATACGGCACGACATAGGCGGGAAAGCGCCCTTCACTCGGAAAGAGCAGCCCGTCCGGATAATAAAACGCAACGCCGCGTGGGGTGAGATACGATCGTTCTATGTCAAAATAACGGCGCGCGCGCCGTTCGGCGTCGGGATAATACCGAAATCCGCCCTCCTCCCGCCGCACCTTGTCGCAAACGGCGGAAAGAATTTTTTTGCGTCCCGCGCCCGAGGTGTCAAAAAGACGGCTTGGCGGAAGCGGAGTACACGCGGAAAGAAGCCATGTGTGACAAAATCGCCGCAGGTGACGGGTCTTTCCGTCAAAAATCGAAATGTCCGTAACAAGCGAAAGAAGATCTTCGCTCTGAAAGGTGCGTGTCCAATTCATCGAAGCGCCGTACGGCGCCTTTTCCTTTTCATTTTCATTTTCTTTTTCACGGTTTTCCCGTTTCTTTTTTTGTGCTGTTCCGCGCCGCAGGGCGGGCGCATATTTCTTTTCGCAAAAGTGCAGAAATTCCTCCGCCGCGCCGCCGTAAAAGCCGTTCAGCTTTTCACAAAGCGCCGCGTCGCCGTCAAAATGCGGAATGTGCCGCGTCACGCGCAAAAGCGCGCGGTTCTCGTCGCGAAGCGTTTCCTTTTCGATAACGTCCGAAAGAATGATCTGTGCCATCGTACAGTATACCCTCCTTTTTTTCTTATTATTTTTATATGCGAAAAAAACAGGGGATAGAAAGGATGAAGGGGAGAAAAAGAAAAAACGGACACAGAGCGGGTGTCCGTTTTTCGTTTTGAAAGCTTTTATCGATCTTTTCCGAAAATGCACTCGTCCAGAAAGGCGCACGCATATCCGAACCATGCGCTGTCGTGTTCGGTCTCTCTGCAAGGCGGCGTTTTCAGAGTCTCGGGCGTCGCGAGCGAAAGCCCGTGATCGCCTTCGGGAAAGATATGCAGCTCGAAGGGAACTTTGTTGTCCGCAAGGCTTTGCGCCATTTTCAGAGAATGGTCGAAGGGGACGACGCGGTCGTCGGCATTGTGCCACAAAAAGCACGGGCAGGTATCGCTCTTTACGTTTTGCGGGGCGGAGAAAAGGCGGAGCGCCGCGTCAAGATCGGGAAAACCGTCGAACAAATGCGCAAAGGAATGTGCTTCGCACCACTTTTTATCGAGATAGGTCAGCGGATACGACAGAATCGCCGCGTTCGGCTTCACGTCCTCTTTCTTCACGCCCGCCGCCCGCAAAAGGCTTTCGTTATCCCAAAGCGTCGCAAGGCAGGCGGCAAGATGACCGCCGGCGGAAAAGCCGACAACAACAAGACTTTCGGGGTCAATGTGATATTTTTCCGCGTCGGCGCGGATTTTGGACGCCGCCCGAAGAACCTCGAGAAAGGGCTTCGGTGCGCCGCTCTTTTCATCGACAAGACAGTCGACCTCGGTCGAGACCGCGTAATGCAAAACAAAGGTGTTGTACCCGCACCCGAAAAATTTCCGTGCGACGGGTTCGCCCTCGCGCGGGCAGAGATGATGATAGCCTCCACCGGGAAGAACCAAGACAGCGCGGCTTTTCGGCATCGCCTTATCGAACGGCACGCGGCAGAGAGCATCAAGATACGCGCCCTTTTTGTCCTCTGAGAGAAAAAGGCGTTCCTGTAAAATGGCCATTGTATTTTTCCTTTTCGGATTTGAAACAAAATCAATACTTTTGCAGAACTTTCAGCATTTCGACGTCGAGCTTATGTCCGTGAAAATCTTCGTATCGCACATCCTCGCGCCCGCTGTCCATCACACCGAACGGACCGCGGAACTGCCACAGGGCGTAACCGATATTTTGCGCTTTGAAAGCCGAAAGCAGCTCGTTCATATAGGCAAGCGTGGCACCGTGCGGCGTTTTTCGATAAACGCCGAATTCGCCGCACATGACGGGAACCTTATAGATTTTTTGCACGGCGCCCCACAGTCCGACGTATTTTTGAAGCTGCTCCGAGCCGTAATAAAAATCGCGTTCGGGGTGATAACCGACCTTGTAAATATTTTTTCCCGGCCATACGGGCGTATGGACCGTGCCGTCCTTGTCGGGGACATCCTCAAGACCGAAATGCGTCAGCGACGACGGATCGTATCCGCGGCAGCTGTACAGAATGTTCGGCTCTTCATGGCGGATCAGCTCAAAAGGAGGATCGCAGCCCCACGCAAGCCCGTCGACCGAGATCAGGCGCTTTGCGTCCAGACTGCGGATCTCGTCGATAATGCCGCGGCAAACTTCAAGATATTGAAGCGCCGAAGCGAAATGCGGCGGTTCGTTGAGAATGTTGTACGAAAGCTTTTCCTCGGGAACTCCGACGTAACGCTCGGCGATCTTGTGAAAATGGTGACGGAATGCCCGCAGAGCATACGGTTCGTTCCAAAGGTCGAGAGGCTCGCGCACGGGTTCATCCTCGTTTACGCAATAGCCCGGCGCACGGTGCATGGCAATGTTGATGTGCAGGCTGTATTTATCGGCAAACTCGACCGCCTTGTCCAGTGCGGCAAGCTTCCTTTCGTCGACAAAAAACAGATCGTCGGGACTGCCCCATATGCGGTAGGACAGCGGAATGCGCACAAAGTTGAAGCCGAACTCGCGAATCATGCGAAAATCGTCTTCGTAAAAACAGCCGGGACTGTCGTGCGTTGCATAATATTCCGAGCTTTTCGAGCAAAACATGTTCATCAGGTTAAAGCCGCGGAACTTGGATATCGTTTCGATATTCATGAAATACCCCTTTGGAAAAAACTTATCCCAGCGTATAACGCAGCCATTCGACCGCCGTCCTTACCCATGCCGAGGTGTGCTTCATCTCGGCGCTGCTTTTGCCTTCGAAAACGTCGGACTCTGCCGTCGACATTCCGTGCCAGCCGTTGGGATAAACGTGCAGCTCGACGGGGATCTTCTTGTCGGCGAGCGCCTGCGCCATGCGAAGGCTGTTGGCGACGGGAACGCAGGTATCGGCGGCATTGTGCCACAGAAAGCAGGGACAGGTCTTGTCGCTCACTTGTTTTTCGAGAGAGTATTCGGGCGCGTCGGCATCAAAGTCCTTGCTGCCCGAGAGCAAATTGCGGAAGGATCCTTCGTGCCAAATCGTCGGGTCGCAGCTGATGACGGGATAGCTCAAAATAGCGGCGTTCGGCTTATTTTCGCCCTCGGAAAGACCGCATTCGCGCTTTACGAAATCGCGATCCCACAGCGTTGCGACGCTTGCCGCCAGATGTCCTCCCGCCGAAAAGCCGATCACGGCCACCTTTTCGGGGTCGATGTTGTATTTTTCCGCGTTGCGGCGGATGTGAGCGATCGCTGCCGAAGCCTCCAAAAGGGGCTTGGGAAGTCCCGATTTTTTATCGGTGATGTTTTCGGGTGTTACCGAATAATAAAGGATGAAGGTGTTATATCCTTCGGCGTAAAATTTCCGTGCGACCGGCTCTGCCTCGCGCTCGGAAACAAAACCGTATCCGCCGCCCGGAATGACCAGCATCGCACCGCGTTTTTCCTTGTATTCCGCTGTCGGAAGCGAACACAAAACGTCCATATGTCCCCATTCTCGCTCGGGACAAAGCTCGACTCTTTCCTGCAAGATCATGATTTTTCCCTCCGTGTGATTGATTTTTTATGTTTTTTACGCGTCATAACGGCTTCCGGTTTTTACAAACCGCGCTTTATTGCCGGTGAGATCGCGCACAAAGTCCGAAAAGGCGGGGAAATGCTCCTCGTCGACGGCGATCGAAAAAACAACCTCCGTCGCAAAATCGCAGCCGTCGTTTTTCACCCCGTAGGCGGGCATTTCCTTTCGTATTTTTTCGTAATAGGTATAATCGGTCGAAAGGGTGTACGTGTCGAACGGGCGAAAGGTCGCGATTCCCGCCGCGTCGATCGCCAGCTTTGCGGCCTTGGCATACGCGCGGGTAAGCCCGCCCGCACCCAGCAGAATGCCGCCGAAATAGCGGGTCACGACGAGCGCCGTCTCGGAAAGCCCCTCGCGCCGCAAAACCTCAAGCGCGGGCATTCCCGCCGTTCCGCTCGGCTCGCCGTCATCCGAAAAGCGGCACACCGCGCCGCCGCGCAAAATGTAGGCGTATACGTTATGGGTCGCGTCGGGGAAGCGTGCGGAGATCCTCTCGACAAAAGCTTTCGCCTCGTCCTCGCCGCAGACCGGCGCGACCGTGCCGATAAAGACCGACTTTTTTTCGGTAAATTCCGCGCTTGCCTCGTGCGCTGCCGCGCTGTATTGCTCCATGGCGTTCCTCCCGCTTTTTGTTTTTTCCGACGGCTCACGAGAACCATCTTACCACAAAATTTGTTTGTTGTAAAGACTTTCCGTTGGGTATTTTTCGCTTGAATTTTATTTTTTCAAAATTCCCGCGGAGCATAACAAAAAGGCGGGGCAAAGCCCTCGCCTTTTTACCTGTATAAGCAAAATTTATTTTGTTTTTTGTTTTTGTGCCGCTTCGGGAACATAATCGTCGGGAAGACCTGCAAGGCGGCGGCCCATGATCGTACCCATGACCGACGCCATCATAAGACCGCGCGTCCAACCGCTCGAGTCGCCGAGGCAGTGCAGCCCTTCGATGCCGGTGTTTAAGTTTTCGTCCATGCGGACGCGGTTGCTGTAAAATTTCAGCTCGGGCGAATACAGCAGAGTCTCGGTCGAGGCAAAGCCCGGAACGACCTCGTCGACCGCCTGAATGAAGTTGATGATGTTCATCATGGCGCGGTACGGCATGGCGGCGGTGATATCGCCCGCAACGGCGTCGACCAGCGTCGGACGGAGGTTCGACTGAGCAAGCTCCTTGGGCCATGTGCGCTTTCCGTCGAGAATGTCGCCGAAGCGCTGGCAGAGAATGTGTCCGTTGGCAAGCATATTGGTAAGCTCGCCGACCTTCTGCGCATAGGCGATCGGCTGATTGAACGGCGTACTGAAATTGTGCGAGCACAAAATCGCAAGGTTGGTGTTCTGCGATTTCAGCTCTTTATAGGAATGTCCGTTTACAACGGCGAGATCGTTGTCGTAATTCTCCTGACTGACAAAGCCGCCGGGGTTCTGACAGAAGGTGCGCACTTTGTTCTTGAAGGGACGCGGATAGCCGATGAGTTTGGATTCGTAAAGAACCTCGTTTACCTGCTCCATGACCTCGTTGCGCACCTCGACGCGCACGCCGATGTCGACCGTTCCCGGGTCGTGAGCAATGTTGTGCTCGGCGCAGAGATGCTCCAGCCAGTCGGCGCCGCGGCGACCCGTCGCGACGATGGTATGCTTTGCTTCCACGTCATATTCGACCTTGCCGTCGGTGATGCGCGCACCGCGACAGACGGAATTTTCTAAGATCAGATTGGTGCATTCGAAGCCGAAGAGAATTTCCACGCCGTTGTTCAGAAGATACTGTTCGATCGAATAATAGATCTCCTGCGCCTTTTCGGTGCCGAGATGGCGGATCGGACAGTCGACCAGCTTAAGACCCGCCTTGATGGCGCGTTTGCGGATATCCTTGACCGCCTCGGGGTTGCTCACGCCCTCGACGTGCGTGTCCGCGCCGAATTCGAGGTAGATTCCGTCGACGTAGTGAATATAATCCTGCACCTTTGCCTCGCCCACCAGATTCGGAAGATCGCCGCCGACATCCGAACTTAACGAGAGTTTGCCGTCCGAGAAAGCGCCCGCGCCCGAAAAGCCGGTCGTGATATGACAGTAGGGCTTGCAGTTGGCGCACTGCTTGAGCTTATTTTTGGGGCAATGGCGCTTTTCGATGGCGCTGCCCTTTTCAACGATGAGAATTTTTTCCTTGCGTCCGCAGCGCAGCATTTCCAAAGCGGTGAAAATACCCGCCGGTCCCGCTCCGATGATCAGAATATCTTTTTTCATGACAGTACAGCCCTTTCCGAAAAACAATAAAAACAATTTGCGGCACAAAGTGTGCCGTCACCGATACTTACTATAGCACGACCGCGCCTTTCCTTTGTTAAGTTGGGGTAAATTTTTGTGCGAAAGGACGAAAAAGTGCGAAATTTGTCTTGACAAGCGAAGAAAACTATACTATAATAGCTCCAAACCGCATGAAAAGTTCATAATATCGGGGGTGCTGAAGGCTTTTGCCGACGGCTGAGACGGGATTTTTTCCCGAACCCTTTAAACCTGTTCGGATAATACCGGCGTAGGAAGATATACGATCGAAAAAATCACTTCGTATTCAAAGTATTGCCGCACCGGGCTTCGCTGCGGTAATTTTTTATTTTAAGGAGTGGTTTTTATGACCCAAACGAAAAAACTCTCGACCTGTGCGATGCTGGTGGCGCTTGCCACGGCTCTTGCTCTCGTCTCGACCCTCATCCCGCTTCAGCTTCCCTTCGGCGGAAGCGTAACGCTCGCCAGTATGCTGCCGATCGTTTTGTGCGGCTATATGTTCGGCACAAAATGGGGCTTGGGGAGCGCCTTTGTTTTCTCGATCATCCAAATGCTTCTCGGCGCGAAGACCGTCGCCTCTTTCTTTATGCCGGGCGACAGTCAGATGGTCTGGTGGAGAGCGGTTTTGGTCTGCCTTATCGACTATGTTGCCGCTTACACCGTTCTCGGCTTTTCGGGAATGTTCGCCGGAAAGATGAAGAGCACCTCCGCCGAGCTTTGCTTGGGCTCGATCGTCGCGCTTCTTTTCCGTTATCTTTGCCATATCGTCTCGGGCGCAATCTTCTTCGGAATCTGGGCGGACTGGTTCTTCTCGGAAGCGGGCGCGTTCGGCGAATGGGTTCTCTCGCACATGAGCGGCGGCGTGCTTGCTCTCTTCTATTCGATCGTGTATAACGGACTTTACATGATCCCCGAAATCATCCTCACCGCGATCCTCGCGTTTATCCTTCCCAAGGTTTTGGGCAAGTATATTCATCCCGTAAAGTAAGATCCGATCGAAGCATTCGGTCCTCCGTGTTGGTGCGGAGGACCTTTTTTGCGCGAAAATTTATCCCTCCGTATTCTTCCGATACTCTAAAGGTCCCGTTCCCGTTTCTCTTTTGAACACGTCGTAAAGGTATTTCGGCTCGGAAAAACCGCATTTTTGCGCGATCTCGCTCATCGAGCAGCGCCGCGATAGAACGAGCGATTTTGCAAGCTCGACGCGGCGGCGGTTGATATATTTTAAGGGCGAAACGCCCATGCACCGCCCGAAAATGCGGCGGTAGCCGCTTTCGCTCACGCCGCACAGCGCCGCCAGCGTCGGGATTGCGATCGGCTCGGAAAGATTGCGGTCGATATAACCGAGCGACGGCAAAATCGTCGCGTAATCGGCGCTTTTTTCGGGGGTGTTTTCTCCGACCTCGGCGAGAATCTCGTAAAGGAGCGCGCAGGCGCGGTAGCGATACCCCGGGCGCTTTTCGTTCCACAGCGCGTGAAGGCGAATAAAGGCGTCGGTGATCGGTTCGTCCGGACAGTCGGCGATCCGAATGCGTTCGGAGTCGAAATTCAGGATATCGAAATGCACCGCGATGACCTCCTCGTCGCAAAGACAGCGCTGAGAATAGCGGATCTCCGACGGAAGGTACAAAAGCGAACGCTCGTCGACCTTAAAGGTTTCGCCGTCTTTATAAAGCTCGCTTTTCCCGTACAATCGGCGGCTGAGGACGTGAAACGGGCGCTTCTCTGTGGGATATTCCACTTGCCCGCGCCCAAAGCGTATCACCTCGCGCACCGACAAAACAAGATCGTTCTGCGTAAACATTTTCATCCCTCCCCGAGTGCATTGTACCACGGAAAAAGAGAAAAAGCAAGTAGCGAAATTCGGATATTTCGGCGCGAAATTTCGGTTTACGGCAGGGGCTTTTCGCATTACAATGGAGACGGTAAGAATTTTTTCAAAAAAGGAGTTTTTTTATGCATTCCGATGAAATTTTAAGCCTTACGGTCTATCAGTTGTTTCTCCGCGCCTTCACAAAAGAGGGGACGCTTGCCGCCGCGGCAAGGCATCTTCCCGAAATCAAAGAGCTTGGCGTCGATATTGTGTACGTCTGCCCGTTTATGGTCGAGGACGAGGGGGAGGACCGCGCTTTTTGGAGCATACGGCAAAAGGATTCGGGACTTGACAACCCGAAGAATCCCTATCGCATAAGCGATTATTTTCATGTCGATCCCGAATACGGAGACGAAAAAGACCTTCGCGCCTTTGTCGATGAAGTGCATCGACTCGGCATGAAGGTGCTGTTCGACCTTGTCTATTTTCATTGCGGCCCGAACGCCGTATTTTTGAAAGAACACCCCGATTTTGTTCGGCGTGAAAAGAACGGGGAGTTTGTGCTCGGCGACTGGTGTTTTCCTCAGCTCAATTACGAAAACCCCGCGCTTCGCGAATATCTTTACTCGAATATGGAGTATTACATGAAGGAATTTTCCGCCGACGGCTTCCGCTGCGATGTGGGCGACCGCTGTCCTGCCGATTTTTGGCTCGAGGGTTTTCGGCGCTGTCGAAAAATCAATCCCGACGCGCTTTTTTTGTGCGAGGGCACGCCGATGAAGCACAGCGGTTTTGATTTTTACTACGGCTTTTTCCATGCGGAAAAGCTGGCGGGTGTTCTGCGGGGGAAGCTTCCGCTTTGCGAATTGAAAAAGGAATACCTTAATCATGCGGAAACGTACGGAAACACGGTCGTTCTTCGCGATCTGGACAACCACGATTACGCAAGCAACTGCGGAAGCACACGTTTTGAAGTATTCCCGGGACACGACGGCGTGGAGGCGGCGTTGGTGCTGAATGCTTTTATGCGCGGCGTATTCTTTATTTATAACGGCAACGAAATTGCCGATACGCATCCGCACAGCATTTTTTATAACCGTTTTCATGCGGTCAAAGGGGATATGACGATTGATTGGGAAAGCGAAAATACCCCGATCGCCGTCGAGCGAAAGGCTCTTGTGAAAAAGCTTATTTCCCTGCGCCATACTCTTCCCGCCGTCGCGCTCGGCGATCTGCGCTTTGACGGGGAAAGCGACGCGATCCTTGCCTTCACCCGCCGCTGTGCCGAACAGCACCTTTATTGCGCCGTGAATCTGAGCGCCGAAAAAAGCACGATCGACACAAAGCTTTTGCGGGACGCATCGCCTATTCTGCAAAAGGGCGCGCATTTATCGGACGGCACGCTCATGCTTGACGGGTGGGGTTATGCCGTTTATGAAATATAAGCGCCGAGCGTTATGTGCTGAGCGCAAAAACGAATCGGAAAACAGCGGGATCGGATGCTCACAAGGCATCCGATCCCGTATTTTTCTCAAAACACTTCAAAATTGAAAATGTGCGCGGTCGACGAGCCGTAATCCTCGGTCTTTCGTTCGCTGTGATAGGTGGAAAGCGGGATCAGGCGCACCGCTTTTGCTTTGACGTTCAGAAAATGCTTTACAAAGCGTCGGTGATTGTCGGTCACCTCAATCGCGGTCGACCGATTGCCTTTTCCGTTTCAAAAAGATTCATGGAATCGCCTTTCTCCTCTTGCAATCTTTTATTTTTTGTTGTACAATAGAATAACATATCACAAAAGAAAAATCGTTCCGTTTTGTGATGAATACTTTTTCGTTTGTGACGCAAAAGGAAAGCCGAACATGAAATTATTATCGCACTATGCCCCCGAATCAAGTATTCCGACGAAGGAAACGAAAAACCGGAAGAATTACGACATAAACGAATTGCTTCTGTATTCTCATCGCGATACCGTTTACACATCGGGCACGTATCCCTCCAATCTTCATTTTCACGATTATTGGGAATTGGTCGTTTATGAGGAGGGGGATGTGCGGTACATCTGCGATTTCCGCGTTTTTTATCCGTTTCGCGGATGCATTCTCGCGGTGCCTCCCGGAACCTTTCACATGTCCGCCATCAACAAGACGGACACGCGCTATGTGCGGCACGCTTTCTATTTTTATCCCGAGGCGTTTTCGCTTCTCGGCATTCCGTGTCTCGGCGATTTTTTGAACCGAGCCGACGGTGCCGGACTTTTCTCGTTCCGCTGCGCCGAGGAAAACGCGGATTTTCTGTCTTTGCTGAAAAATCTGGATCGCGCCCTGTCCGACGAAAAAACGCCGCTCGATCATGCCCCCGTCGTCGGATATGCCTTGCAGATATTCTATTTCCTGAACAAAAAGGTGTGCGAAGCACAGGAAAAACGAATCGATGCACTGCCCGAAAATCTTTTGCACATACAACGGTATATCGAAGAAAACTTCGCGGAGCTGAACGGCGTTTCCGATATTGCCCGCCGTTTTTTTTACAGCCGCGAGCATCTGTCACGGCTGTTCAAGAAATATCTGGATATCTCGGTGACCGATTATATCGCGAAATGCCGCGTTTTAAAAAGCTGTGAGCTGATCACGGCGGGCGTTCCCGTTCTGGACGCCGCCTACCGCGTCGGCTTCGGTTCGCCCTCCGCTTTTATCAAAGCCTTTCGGAAGGAAACGGGCGTTACGCCCTCCGAATACCGAAAGCTGAAAAAGGAGGCCGCTGTTTTTTCGGGATCCGTCGGAAACGGCACCTGATTTTCTGTCCTATTGTATCCGCACGGCACGGGTGTGCCGGGAAAGGAGTTTTTCATGTCGCAGGTAACAAAACGCGCGCTGGAGCAGTCGCTGAAAAATCTTTTGCTGAAAAAGCCGCTTAACAAGATCACCGTTTCCGATATCACCGACGACTGCGGGATCAACCGCATGACGTTTTATTATCACTTCAAGGATATTTACGATCTTGTGGAATGGTCGTGTCTCGAGGACGCAAAGCGGGCGCTCGAGGAAAACAAGACGTACGAAACGTGGCAGGAGGGCTTTCTTCGCATTTTCGAGGCGGTTCGGGAGAATAAGCCGTTTATCCTGAATGTCTATCGCTGCGTTCATCGCGAACAGGTCGAGCGGTATTTAAGTCCGCTTGTCGATTCGCTTCTTCTCGGCGTTCTCGAGGAGGAGGCAAAGGGACTTGTCGTGCGCGAGGAGGACAAGGAGTTTATCGCGCGGGTCTATTCGTATATCTTCCTCGGCATTCTGTTTGACTGGATAAAGGACGACATGCGCTCCGACCCGAAGGAGATAACCGAGCCTCTCGCCGTTTTGATCAAAGGCTCGATGGCGGAGGCGCTTTCCCGTTTTTCGCGCTGAGCATTTTAATCAAAACGACCTTTTTGATAAGTTTTTTTACAATTTTTCGCCCGTGATGGTTTTTTTATCACGGGCGATTTTCTGTTTATTGTAAATATTTTGTTTTCGGGTACAATAGAATCATCGAAAGGGAAGAGAGCTTCCCGAAAAGAAAATTTCAAACCGAAAATCATAAAACGGAGGTTTTTCATCATGTATTATTCCGCAGGAACGTATGAAGCATTTGTGCATCCCGAAAAGCCGAAGGATGCCGACAAAAAATCCGCCTATATCATCGGAACCGGTCTTGCCGGTCTTACCGCCGCCTTTTATCTCGTCCGCGACGGCGGCGTAAAGGGCGAACACATTCACCTTTTGGAAAAGCTTGAGCTTGCGGGCGGAAGCTGTGACGGCAGACGCGATGTGACAAAGGGCTTTTATATGCGCGGCGGACGCGAAATGGACAATCACTTCGAAATCATGTGGGATGTTTTCCGCGACGTTCCGTCGCTCGAAACACCCGGAATTTCGGTCCTTGACGAATATTATCGTCTGAACAAACGCGACCCCAACTATTCCCTTTGCCGTGCGACGGTGAACCGCGGCGAGGACGCGCATACCGACAAAGAATTCCGTCTGGACAAGGAGTCGGCGCTGGCGCTCTCGAAGCTGTTCATCACCCCCGAAAAAGCGCTTGAGGACAAAAAGATCTCGGATGTTTTGCCCGATTCCTTCTGGGACACCAACTTCTGGCTCTACTGGCAGACCATGTTCGCTTTTCAGAAGTGGTCGAGCGCTCTTGAAATGAAGCGTTATCTCTGCCGTTATGTGCATCACATCGACGGACTTCCCGACTTCAGCGCGCTTCGCTTCACCAAGCTGAATCAGTACGAGAGCCTGATCCTTCCGCTGGTGAAATATCTCGAATCGCACGGCGTCCGCATCGAATACGGAATGGATGTGCAGAACGTTGTTTTCGAATCGGTCGGCGGCAAAAAAACGGCAAAGCAGATCGTTTATAAAAAAGACGGCAAGGAGCAGACCATCGATCTTGTGGAGGACGATCTCGTTTTCATCACCAACGGCTGCTGCACCGACACCTCCCGATACGGCGATCAGACCCATGCCCCCGATCTTTCGGATTTGCACAACGGCAAGGGCGAGTCGTGGGATATGTGGAAGCGTATCGCCGATCAGGTGAACGACGGCTCGTTCGGAAATCCCGACGCTTTCTGCAGCGACATTGAAGCGACCAACTGGATGAGCGCGACCGTTGCGACCTCAAACGAGGAAATTTTGCAGCATATCATCAAAATCTGCAAGCGCGACCCGCGTGCGGGCAAGGTCACGACGGGCGGCATCGTCACGGTCAAGGACAGCGTTGACAACTGGTATCTTTCGTGGACGATCAACCGTCAGCCGCAGTTCAAGTCGCAGGATAAAAATACGGTCCTCATCTGGGTATACAGCCTGCATACCGACCGCGAGGGCAACTATGTAAAAAAGCCCATGCGCGAATGTACGGGCGAGGAGGTCTGCCGCGAGTGGCTGTATCACATCGGCGTGCCCGAGGATAAGATCGAGCCGCTTGCGAAAGAATGCAACACCACGACCTGCTTCATGCCGTATATCAACGCCTTCTTCCAGCCGAGAAAGAACGAAGACCGTCCGCTTGTCGTTCCGAACGGAGCGGTAAACTTTGCCTTCATCGGTCAGTTTGCCGAGACGCCCCGCGACACGATCTTCACGACCGAATATTCCATGCGCACGGGTATGGAGTCGGTTTATACGCTGATGAACATCGACCGCGGCGTGCCCGAGGTATGGGGAAGCAAATACGATGTGCGCGAGCTTTTGCGGGCGTGCTATTACGCCTGTCTCTTATACACATCTCCGAGCCCACGAGACAGGCAGAAATCTCGTA
>URJL01000018.1 GCA_900548115.1 uncultured Eubacteriales bacterium | reverse complement strand
CTGCGAAGTAGGCTGGGATGCCGAGACCCGCACGGTTACCATCACCAAGTAATTTGTATTTCACGGCACAACCAAAGAGGAAGCCCTTCGGGACTTCCTCTTTTTTGATATTAAAGCTTTGGATACGGTGAGAAACACATTTTTTCGCAGAATTTTTTTCATGTCGAAGAGAAAAAACGTATTTTTACTGTACAGAATTATACAATAGCCGAAAATAATTATAGAATTGTGCGCACCGATATGCTAAAATGGCGATAGGGCGTTAAGAGAGCAAAAGCAAAAACGATCTGCCCGCACGACAAAAGCAGGAGGAAAGAATTATGTCTCGTTATGTAACAAGAAAGACTCCCGGCGATACGGCGTGGTTCACACACGACCGCTTCGGCATGTTTATTCATTTCGGGCTGTATGCCATGGGCGGGCGCGGCGAATGGATCCGCTCACAGGAATATATTTCCGATGCGGAGTATCAAAAGTTTTTTGAAGAATTCAACCCCGACAAGCTGGACGTGCGCGCTTGGGCAAAAAGCGCCAAGGCGGCGGGCATGAAATATGCGGTGCTGACCGCAAAGCATCATGACGGCTTTTGTCTTTTTGACACAAAATATACCGATTTCAATGTGATGAACACCCCCTACGGCAAGGATATCGTGCGCGATTATGTCGACGCCATGCGCGAGGAGGGAATCCGCGTCGGTCTTTATTATTCGCTCGTCGATTGGCATCATCCCGACTATACCCTCGATCAATGGCATCCCATGCGGAATACGCCCGACCCCGCCGGCTTTAACCGCGGGCGCGACATGCATCGCTATGCCGAATATATGCGCAATCAGCTCACCGAGCTGATGTCAAACTACGGCAAGATCGATATTCTGTGGCTTGACTTTTCGATGGAGAAAGACCCGGCGTTCGAAAAGAGTCATCCCTGCATAACGACGGGCAAGGGACGAAACGAATGGGAATCCGAAAAGCTCATCGAAACGGTACGAAAGCTTCAGCCCGACATTCTCATCGACAACCGCGCCGACATCGAACAGGATATTTTCACGCCCGAGCAGTATCTGCCGCGCAAATGGCTGACACATCCCGAAACGGGCGAGCTTGTCGTTTGGGAGGCGTGCCACACCATGTCCTGCTCGTGGGGCTATTACCGTAACGGAGAAAACAATAAAACGCCCGAAATGCTGATACAGGCGCTGGTTCGCGCGGTATCGCTCGGCGGAAATCTTCTGGTCAATATCGGACCGAACGGCAGAGGGGCGATCGACCGCCGTGATGCCGCGGGACTTTCGGCTTATGCCGAATGGATGGACGATCACGCCCGCTCGATCTATGGCTGTACCATGGCGGATGCCGAATTCCGAGCGCCCGAGGGCTGTATTCTGACCCAAAGTGAGGATGGCAAGCGCCTTTATGTTCACCTTGTCGAGTACCCGTTTCATCTTTTGGAGCTGCACGGCTTTGCGGGAAAAGTGAAATATGCGCAGTTTTTGGACGACGGAAGCGAGATTGCCTTTTCCGAGGGAGGCTCAAAACATATCAGTATCGGACGAGAAGAAGGTGACGACCTTTTGGTTTTATATATTCCCGACCGACGCCCGCCCGTCATTTTACCGGTCATTGAATTGATTTTAAAATAGGGAGAACAGCTTATGTCAAGTTATGTAACCAGAAAAACCCCCGGCGATACGGCGTGGTTTACGCACGACCGCTTCGGCATGTTTATCCATTTCGGGTTGTACGCGCTTCCCGCACGGCACGAATGGATCAAAAATTTCGAAAAGATCCCCGAAGCAAAATACGACGAATATTTCAAGCACTTTAACCCCGATCTTTTGGACGCGCGCGAATGGGCGCGCCGTGCCAAGGCGGCGGGTATGAAATATGCCGTTCTGACGACCAAGCATCATGAGGGCTTTTGCCTTTTTGACACAAAATACACCGATTATAACGTAATGAACACCCCCTACGGCAAGGATATTGTGCGCGAATACGTCGAAGCTTTCCGCGCCGAAGGCCTGCGCGTCGGTTTTTATTATTCTCTGATTGATTGGCACCATCCTGATTTCACGCTCGACCAGCTGCACCCTCGCCGCGACGACGCCGATCCCGCCGAATTTAATAAGGGACGTGATATGCACCGCTATGCCGAGTATATGCGCAATCAGGTGACCGAACTTTTGACCAATTACGGCAAGATCGATATTTTGTGGTTCGACTTTTCTTACGGCAGAGATGAAGCTTTTGAAAAGTGTCACCCCGGCATAAAAACGGGTAAGGGCAAAAACGACTGGGAGGCGGAGGCACTTATCGAAACGGCGCGAACGCTTCAGCCGGGCATTATTATTGACAACCGCACCGAGATCGAACAGGACATCGTAACGCCCGAGCAGTATCAGGTGCAGTCGTGGCCGCGCCACAAGGAAACGAATGAGCTTTTGGTCTGGGAGGCGTGCCAGACCTTTTCGGGCTCGTGGGGATATTACCGCGACGAAATGACGTGGAAGTCCCCCGAAATGCTGATTCATATGCTTATTCGCACCGTTTCGCTGGGCGGAAACCTTCTCATGAATGTGGGACCCACCGCGCGCGGGTATCTTGACCGCCGCGCCGAAGACGCGCTTGCGGCATATGCCGATTGGATGAAATACAACAGCCGCTCGATCTACGGCTGTACTATGGCAGAGCCGGAATTCGAAGCGCCGAACGGCTGTCTCTTTACGCAGAGCGAAGACGGAAAGCGTCTGTATGTTCACCTGATCGAGTATCCGTTCCAGTTTTTGGAGCTTCCGGGTTTTGCGGGCAAGGTCGAATACGCCCAGTTTTTGCACGACGGCAGCGAAGTTCTTTTCAATGAGGGCAAACCGCAGCATTTCAGTTCGGACTGCACCGAAAAAGAGGATCTTTTGATCCTGAATCTCCCCGCCGTAAAACCGCCGATGATCACGCCGGTTATCGAATTGTTCTTAAAGTAATGTAAACAAAAAGCAGACCCCGAAGGTTGTAAGTCATCGGGGTTTGCTTCTCTGTTGCCGCCGCTCAGTCTCAGAACGGGTCGTTAAATGTGTCGTGTATCGTTCCGACGTTTTCGGGGCGGATCGTATCGCCGTAGCGGAAGGGAATTGAGACAAATTCGTAATCCTTTAAGGTAAAAACAAGATCGAGATTATGTACGATATCCTCTCCCGTCACATTGGTTGTGACAAGATTCAAAAGGCGCTTGCGCTCGGCGTCGGTCAAAAGCTTTGTATAGAAGGGATTGTCAAGCGACAGAGTCTCGGAGACGAGCTTGCGGATAAAGTCGACCTGCGTCGTGCAGCGCTTTGTATCGCTCGTGCCGCTCTTATAGGTGCGGTAACGTAAAAGCTCGACCGCCTTCGTTCCCGAAAGATACTGTGCGCCCTCTTTCAGATGAATGCCTTTTCCGTCTTTTTCGTCCTCTTCATAATCCATCGCCTCGGGAACGGTGTACAAAACGCCCTTTGTCCCTCCAAGCTCCCCGATGATCGTGCGGGCGGAGGAAAGATTGATCTGCGCATAATAGTCGATTTTCTGATCGGTCAGGGCGTACAGCTTTTTCTGTAGATAGTCGATGCCATAGGTCTTAACCGTTTCCTTAAACGAGAGCGAACCTTCGTACCTTTTTCCGTTTGAATCGGTACCCGTGACAAGATAGCGTGTCTCGGTAGGAATCGAGCACACCGACATCTTCTTTGTCTTTTTGTCCACACGGCACAAAATCAGCGCGTCGGTGTCGCTCGTCGTCGGGTCTTTTCCGATGATAAGCGCCGTAAAGCCGCCCGAAAGATCGGTCGGAATTTCGTTTTTGTCCTCGGTGGACGGGTTTTGCTCCGTCTTCCCGTCGTTTGCGGGTTTTTCGATATCGGCATTGCCTGAAAAGAAGCGGTCGTTGACGGCGCCCGTTATGAGATAAGAAAGAGCGCCGAAGGCGACGAGACATATCAAAAACGACAAAAGAAACTGTTTTGCGGAACTCATTCGGTTCTCCTTTTTTATTTTTCGGTCATTTTCGTTTTACGGTGCGGCAATCGGCTCCGAAAGCCGACACTTTATTTCGTTCGGGACAAGTATAGCACATTTTGTCGATTTTTGCAACTCTTTTCTTTCTGCCGCGGCAAAAACCTTTTTTCGACGAAATTCTACTTTCGGTAGAGAAGAAAAACACGGTTTTGTCTTGCAAAAACGTCTTTTTTTCGGTATACTTATTTTAATCAATACGGCGGTTCGGAGGAAAACATGCATTACGATTTCGGAAATTATCTTTATTTTCTGCGCAGTGAGGCTCATCTGACGCAAAAGGAGCTTGCCGCGCGGCTTTCGGTCAGCGACAAAGCCGTTTCCAAGTGGGAAAACGGCTCGTCTCTTCCCCAAAGCGCCAAATTAAAAGAAATTGCCGCGTTTTTCCGCGTTTCGACCGACGAGCTTTTGACGGGCGGAAAGTCCGCGCCGCAAAGCAACGACGAAGCGAGCGCCCCTTCTCCCGCCGGAAACGCGTATCTTCCCCATGAAAAAATCAAGGCAAAACGAGGTGTGACAATGAATCTGATTCCGCAAAAATCGAAGGAAAATTTCGATTATGTATGTACATGGGCGCTTCAGGATAAAACCGCGCGCGCTCTTCATCTTCCGGGCGACGACGGCTGTACGCTTCAGCGCGACGCCCTCAATGACAAGACGCTTTTCGGCGACACGAATTTCTATCATGTCGTTCCCGAAGAATACCGCCCGGGGCTTTTCTTCCTGCTGGACGACGGCTGGGACGTTCCGTACGGAACTGTCAACGCCGACGGTGCGCTGTGCCCCTTCGGATCGTGCAGTTTGGACGACGAAAAGTTCCCGCATTACGGCAAAACGCCCGCCGAAAAATTGAAGACCCTCAGTGACAAGATAAAAGCGCTCGGCTACGCCGGACTCGGACTTTGGATACCGACGCAGACCTATTTTGAGACGACCCGCAAGCCCTCTTTTGAAGAAGCGCGCGAATATTGGACCGAGCGTGCAATCTGGAGCGAATACGCCGGTATTCGTTATTGGAAGATCGACTGGGGATTCCACTGCGATATTGAGTATCGCTCGATGATGACCGAGGTATTGCGAAAGAACGCTCCGCACGTCATTGTTGAACATGCTTTTTGCCAAGCACCGTATACCCAGATGGGAAACCGCGATGAGCGCGTCGCGCTCTCGCCGAAGCTGATCGAGATCGGCGATGTTTTCCGCCTTTACGACGTGATGAAACCGTTTAAGCACTCCTCAATGCTTAGCCGCATTGAAGACGCGCTTTCCGCACCGATCACGCAGAAATACGATACGGTCGGCATTCTGAACGCCGAGACCTGTTCGGCGATTTGTGCCGCTCTCGGTCTCGCAACGGGGCTGATGGGCTATTCGTCGGGCGACGAAGCGGTTTTGCGCTGGCATCGCGTTGCGCCGCCTTTTTCGATCTATGACAGCAATTTTAAGAAAAGCGAACTTCACTTGACCGATACGACCTATTTCGATTACAATCCCGACTGGTGGATCCGCGTCAAAGGTCAGTCGATGAGCGAAACGGCGCCCGCTGTTATGTCGCGAGGCTGTGATCTTCCGACCGTAAAGGCGAAAGGGCTCGTGCCCTTCGTCTGCGCGTCGAGAAATGCGCTTACCGATGCGTACACCATCGCGGCGCTCCCGCGCACGATTGACCCGAACGTCAACCTCATCGCGCCCGCCGATATTGAATTCCATATTGAGGACATTTCCGCCCCGATCGGAATCTTCGGCTATTATGATAGCCTGACCCTGCGCTTCGACGCACCCGTAAAGGGCAAGATCGTCGCACAGGATATGCTGGGCGACGAGGCGCGCGATATTACCGACCGGGTAAAGATCGACGGAGACCGTCTGATCCTCTCGGGAACGCTCTTGCGTGAGATCGGAAAGTCCGCGCGCGACGCGTCGGACACCTCCGAGCCCTCGCTTGTTTTGCAGATTGTCGAATAAGCTGTATACGCAAAAAACGCCGCGGAATTTTTCTTTCCGCGGCGTTTTTGATGTTTTTACTTGTTATTGCCGGCAAGCGCTTCGAAAAAACGCTTTTTTGTGAGCTTGTATTCGATCACCGTGCGGTATCGGTTCTTGATAAAGAAAGAATTGACATAGGTCTGCGCGTATTCCATACCGAGCTTTTGCATGACCCGTTCGGAGGCAGAATTGCCCTCGATGAAGCGCGCACAGGCGAAGTCGAAATCGAAAACGGCAAAGCCGAATTTCAAAAGAGCGCGGCACGACTCGACCGCCAGCCCCCGCCCCCAAAAATCGGGAGACAGAACATAGCCGATCTCGGCATAATTTTCGTCGGTGTGCAGTGAGGTAAAACCGCAGGTCCCGATGAATCTTCCCGAAGCCTTATCGTGCAGTCCGAAATCCCAAAAAGCGCCTTTGGCATATTTCTTCTCCAAAAGGCGGATATATCGCTCGGTCTGCGTAAGACTGACGTGGGGATTCCACGTGAGATATTCGGTCACGTCTTCTCTTTTGGAATAATCGTACATGTCCGCCGCATCCGAAAAGTCGATCTTTTTGAGAATCATCCGTTCGGTCTCAAGCTCGGGCAGGTTGCAAAACACATCCCGTATGCGTTTTTCGTTCAGCACGGCGCGCCCTCTTTCTTTAACGGAATTTTTCCGAATACGATGTCGGCGATGTCCGACGCTTTTTTTGCGATCGCGTCGGGTTCGTTCCCGCGAAATCCGGGAATCCCCGCAAAGCCCCACGCAACGCCGATGCACGGAATGCCCGCGTTGCGCGCCGTCTGCACGTCAACGTACGAATCGCCCACAAAGATTGTTTCGGACGGCGTTTTTCCGAGCGCATCGAGCGCCGAAAAAACGCGCCGTTTGTCGGGTTTTGTGGGATTGCTGTCGGTGTTTCCCTCATAATACTTAAAAAGCGTCCCGAAATAATGCGGCACCATAATCTGCGTTTGCTCGTCGGGTTTGTTGGTCACAATGCCGAGTGAGACCCCGGCGTCGGAAAGGGTGCGCAAAAGGGGCAAAATGCCGTCGTAAAGACGGGAGGATTTGGTGCATTCTTCGCTGTAATAGCCGATGTAGCGCGCTTTTACCCGCTCAAGCTTTTCCTCGTTCTCACGCTCGCCCTCGGGCATGGCGCGGTAGATCAGCATGCGCGCGCCGTTGTTGAGATACGAACGTACCTCGTCATCGGTGTGGTGCGGATACGAAAAATCATCCATGGCGCGGTTGATCGCAGTCTTGCAGTCCGAAACGGTGTCGAGAACCGTTCCGTCCAGATCAAATAAAACACAGGTGTACATACGAAAAAGCCCCTTTCCTTCGGGATGTTACGCAAAACAAAATAACAAAAACGCAACCTCTGTTCCCGCCCGAAAAGCTTCGAGCGGGAACAGAGGATCTCTTTGCGGGAAAATTTATACGCCGAGAATTCTCTTTTTCTCGGTGAGAAAATCAAAGGCAAGCTTGATATCGGCATAAGGATTCTCGCCGACCTCGCGCTCAATGGTGAGATAACCGTCAAAGCCGACCGAAACGAGCTTTTTGAGATATGCGTCGAAATCGACGTCTCCCTGTCCGAGCGGAAGCTCGATATAGGTCGTCGCGCCGAGCTTGCGTCCGTCCTTTGCGTGGGTGTGGACGATGTAATCCTTGAGATATTCCACCGCCTCGACGGGATCGTCACCCGCATCCATAACGAGGTTTGCGGGGTCGAGGTTTACGCGAACGCCCTTTGCGTCAAGCGAATTCAAAAATTCGGCAAGGCGCTTTCCGGGTTCGGGTCCCGTTTCAAGCGCGAAGCACGAACCGATGCTGTCGGCATACGAAGCAAGCTCGTTGCACGCGTCACGCATGATCTGCTTTCTTTCGTTTTCCTCGACGGGAACTTCGTGAATGTGCGTGGTCACGATCGAACAATCCAGCTTTTTTGCAACGTCGAGAATGCGCTTCGAGCGCTCGATAAAGTGGGGATTTTTTTCCTTGTCCTCAAAGCCGTATCCCATATCGCCGCAAACCGCCGAGAAGATGAGTCCGTTCGAGTTCATAATGTCGAGAACCTCGCGAACCTTTGCGTCGGTCATGTCGTTAATGGTGAGAAGGGGGCTGTCGTCGGTGATGTAGACCTGCATGCCGGTCGCGCCCAAAGATGCCGCGGTCTCAGCCGCCGTGCGGAAGTTTTCCGCACGGAAGGATTCCGCCATAACGCCGATTTTCAGTGCCATTTTGTGTTACCTCTTTTCGTTTGATTTTGATGTTGATGTTGAGCTCTGCTCCTTTTGTCGCGAAGCAAGGCTTACCAAGTCCATTATACCATCGGAGGCATAAAGACCGCTATAGCAATTCTATCAAAAAATATCGTTTTTCTCTTCTCGTCACAGCTCATCCAGCGTAAGCGAGAAGGCGGGAAGCATGTTTTCCAAAAAATAATCCGCCTCGGGAAGATGCATTTCGTGAACGGCACGGACGGTGCTTTCCTTCGCTTTGATAAATTCCGTGTTGCCGTTTTTGACCTCTTCCGTGCATTTGATGAGCGCGGAGAGCTTATCCGCCGCCTTGACGATGCGTTTTTCCTCGGGGGTGCAGTCCTCGCGGAGAAGCGCGGCGTAATCCTCCCGAAACTCCTCGGGAAGCCGATTCAACAGCTCCTCGCAGGCGTGTTCTTCGATCTCGCGATAGCTTTCGCGCAGTGTGCGGTTATAGTATTTTACCGGTGTGGGAAGATCGCCCGTTATGATCTCGGACACGTCGTGATAAAGCGCAAACAGCGCGACGCGCTCGGCATCGTATTTTCGGCCGTACAGCCGATTGCCGCACAGTGCGAGAAAATGGGCGAGCATGGCAGTCTCGGCGGAATGCTCGGTCAGGGTCTCGTACCGCGAATTTTTCATAAGCCCCCAACGGTTGATATATTTCATGCGAAACGCAAAGGCAAAAAAAGAAGATGTGTTCAAAAAAACGACCTCGCTTCCCGTTTGTTGTCTCTATTATAGGCGATTTTCGTCTGCCTGTAAAGAGTTTTTTCGATTTTGGAGCAAAAAAACAAAACGGCGGCGTTTCTTCTTTCTTTTTCGGTGCGATTTGTCCGAAAATTCTTGACAAATCGGGAAAAATCGGGTATCATGGTGACGGAATTTTGTTTTCCCGTTCGCCGTTTTCGGCGCGGGAAAAAGCCGACGGAAAACAGCAACGAAACGAAAGGAATCCATATTATGACACTCGAACAGATCTATTCGAAAAATCCGGTGTATGCGCACCGATACGATACCGACAAGCTTTTTATGCTTCCCGCGGGAAGCGCCTCTTTTGAGGGAACTTTTGACGAAGCGATCCGCTTTGTCGCCGAAAATCAGTGCAAAAACCGCCACAACTGGGCGCTCTTTGCCGAGCAGTTTAAAAGCCCCGTGGACGACCCGAATCTCGCATGGCGCTGCGAATACTGGGGAAAAATGATGCGCGGCGCTTCGTTTACCTACGCGTACACCAAAGACCCCGTGCTTTACGATATGATGGTCGAGACCGTCGAGGATCTTATGAGCACCAAGGATTCTCTCGGGCGCATTTCGACCTACAGTGTTGAAAAGGAATTTCAGGGCTGGGACATGTGGGGACGCAAATACGTCCTTTTGGGACTTCAGTATTTTGTCGACATTTGTCCCGACGAAAAACTGAAAGAGCGCGTCGTTTCCGTTATGTGCGAAAACCTCGATTATATTATTTCGAAAGTCGGGCCTGCCGAAGAGGGCAAAAAACCTATCACGCAGACCAGTCATTTTTGGCAGGGATTGAATTCCTGCTCGATTCTCGAGCCGGTCGTTCGCCTTTACAACCTTACGGGAAAGAAAGAATACCTTGCCTTTGCCGATTACATTGTCTCGACGGGCGGTATCGAAAACGGCAATATTTTTGAGCTTGCCTATGAAGGAAAGCTCAGCCCGTATCAGTACCCCGTGACCAAGGCATACGAAATGATGTCCAACTTCGAAGGACTTATGGAATATTACCGCGTAACGGGCGAGGAAAAATGGCGCATCGCGTCGGTCAACTTCGGAAGACTGGTCGCCGAGACCGACCTTTCCATCATCGGTTCGTCGGGCTGTACGCACGAGCTTTTCGACCATTCGACCGTAAAACAAGCCAACACGAAAAATCTTATCATCATGCAGGAGACCTGCGTCACGGTCACCTGGATGAAATTTATTACACAGGTTCTTCAGCTCTGCGGTGAGGCGCACCTTGTCGACAAGATCGAACAGTCGATCTACAACGGACTTTTCGGCGCGATCAACACCGACCACAGCGACGCGCTCGCGGGCTTTACCTTTGACAGCTACAGCCCGCTTCTGATGGGCACGCGCGCCCGTCAGCTCGGCGGAACGCAAACCATGCGGAACGGCACCGAGGTGTACGGCTGCTGTGTTGCCATCGGTGCCGCCGGCACGGGGCTTATCCCGTCGGTCGCCGTCATGGCGGAAAAGAACGGTCTTGTCGTAAACCTTTACGAGCGCGGAAACGTTTCGGCGTTTACGCCGAGCGGCGAGCCGCTGACTTTGCATTTCGACACCGATTACCCGTATGACGGTCGTATCAAAATCGCCCTTTCGCTCGCAAAGCCCGAAAGCTTTACCCTTTCGCTCCGCATTCCCGCATGGAGCGAAAAGAGCGAGTGGCGTTTGAACGGCGCGCCGATCGAAACGCCGCTTATCAAGGGGTATAACGGACTTACGCGCGAATGGCGCGGCGGCGATACGGTCGAGCTGACTCTCGATATGCGCACCCGCATCGTAAACGCGCCCGACGACCCCGACGACCCGCTTGCCAAGACCCACCGCGCACTTTGCCGAGGACCGATCGTTCTGGCGCGCGACGCACGCCTCGGTGAGGCGATCGACGGACTTGTCGATTTTGCCGCCGACGAAAACGGCTTTGCCGTCGTGCGCGAGAGAAGCGACGCTTCTTTCCCGTGCAGACTTGACCTCGGCGTTCTTATGAAAGACGGACGCGAGATTCACGTTGTCGACTATGCCTCGGCGGGCAAAACATGGCGGTGCGATTCCCGCATGACGGCGTGGATGCCGACGAAGGACTATTGGTCCTTCAACGAAGAAAAGCCCGTTACCTTCTTCCTCGACGTTCCGAATAAGTATCTTGCTCACACGGAAAACGGCATCGGCGTGTCCGATTCCGCCGATTTCTGGCAGATCGAGCGCGAGGGATATTTCGTCCGTCTGCGCAGCGTGAAGAGCGGTCTTTACCTTACCATGAAGAAAGAGAACGACGCTTATTCGCTCGCAGCAGAGGAAAAGAGCCGTTCGGACGGGCAGGTATGGAGCCTTACCAAAGCGGTGCTCAACCGTTATACGCTCGAAAACAAGCTCTTCGGACTTCAGCTTTTCTACGACCGTCAAAACGACGCATTCCTGCTTGAAAAACCCTTCTCCGAGCATTTTGTATACGATACTTGCATTTGGCGCGAATTTGCCCTTTCGAACTGATTGTACAATATCCGGTTATAAAAAACGGACGACCGATCTGCGGCCGTCCGTTTTTGTGCTTTTTTGCGGCATGCACGCATACACTGTAGGGACAATTTCGAATTTTTAAAAAAGGAGACTTCGAAATGATACTGCACACAGTGGAAAGCGGCGAGACCGCTTATTCGATCGCCCGCCGTTACGGCGTTTCGCCCGAGCGCCTTATTTACGACAACGGCATATCCGCCGTCGCAAACGCTCTTCCGATCGGACTTTCGCTCGTCGTTCTTGTTCCGAACCGCACCTATACGGTCGCGGCGGGCGATACACTCGAGGACATTGCCCGCCGCTTCGGCACGACGGTAAATGCGCTGTACCGAAACAATCTTCCCCTCGGCGGGCGGGAGGACATTGTCGTCGGACAGGTTCTTGTCATCGATTGCGCCGATCCGCCGATTTTTGATTTTTCGGTCGGCGGGTATGCGTATCCGTTTATTTCCGGTGCTTTTCTCGACGAGACGCTTCCCGCCATGAAGAAATGCATGCCCTTTACCTACGGCTTTACCGAAGAAGGGACGCTTGTGCCGATTGACGATGCGGAAATGCTTGCGCGCTGTTTTGCATACGGTACCGATCCCTTTTTGCATCTTTCGACTCTGACCGAAAGCGACGCGTTTTCAAACGAGCTTTCGGATGTTTTGCTTTCGACCCCCTCGCTCTGGCAGACGCTGACCGACAATATCCTCACGACCTTGCGCGAAAAGGGCTACCGCGGGCTGGATATTGATTTTGAATTCGTTCTGCGCCGCAACCGCGAGGCATATCCGCGTTTTCTTACGTATGTTCGGGAGCGGCTTTCGCCCGAGGGTTATCCGCTCATCGTCGCGCTTCCGCCGAAGGTATCTTCGACGCAGGAGGGGCTTCTCTATGAGGGCGCCGATTACGAAGCGGTCGGAAAAGCGGCGGATTATGTGCTTCTCATGACCTACGAATGGGGCTATACCTACGGTCCGCCCATGCCCGTTTCGCCGCTGCCGTCGGTTCGGCGGGTGTTGAATTATGCCGTAAGCGAGATCGCGCCCGAAAAGATCTATATGGGCATTTCGAATTACGGCTACGACTGGACGCTTCCGTATGTCAGCGGCAAAAGCCGCGCGCGGACGCTTTCGACGGTGGAGGCTGTGTCGCTTGCGTCGGAAAACAACGTCCCGATCTCCTACAGCGTCGAATACGAAGCGCCGTACTTTTTCTATACCGATTCGCGCGGCACGGAGCACGAGGTGTGGTTTGAGGACGCGCGCAGTCTGTATCGAAAGCTTTCGCTTATTCGCGACTACGGCTTTCACGGCGGGCTGTATTGGAATCTGAATCGCGAAAATCCGCAGAATCTTGCGGTTTTGGCCGGGGGCATGCGGTATGACGGCACGGATGCATAATAAATTCACAGTTGCGTCTTGAAATGTATATAAAATGTAAAATCCGAAAAACGCGGCTGATTTTTCTTCGGTTTGCTTGCATATTTGGAAAAAACGTGATACAATTGTGACATAAGAATAGGGGGAGCTTTTGTCGTCCCGCTGTTTAAACCGAAAAGGATTACGATAAGGAACAGAATATGAAAAAAACTTTGGTTCGGGGAATTTTGTGCGCCGCACTCCTTTTGTCCTCGACGGCGATCCTGTCTCCCGCACCGTATGTGTACGCCTCCGGTGCCGTCACGCTTGACTATGTTTTCGATGCGGAAGGAAACGCCTATGTGAAAAGCGGCAACGTGACGGGTGCCGTCACGGTTCCCGCGACCGTTCCGAATTCGGACGGCACGCGCTCGGCGGTCGTCGGCATTGCCGCCGAAGCCTTTCGCGGCACATCGATCACGTCGGTGACGCTTCCCGCCTCGCTTTTGTGGGTGGGGGACGGTGCATTTTCCGACTGTGTGAATCTTGAAAGCGTAAACTTTTCCTCCGCATCGGCACGCCTCGGCGGTGCGCTTTTTGCGGGATGCGAAAATGTCGCGCTTGCGGGAACCGACAACATTGTTTACGTCGGAAAAAACGCGCTGGAAAATACGGCTTATCTTGCCGAACATGCCGCGGACGATGAATTGTACATCGGAAAATGCCTTTACAGAAGCACGGCGGACGGCGATGTGACCTTAAAGGCGGGCACGCTTTCGATCGCGCCCGAGGTCTTTAAGGGCGCAACAGTCTATTCGGTTACCTTCTGCGACGGTTTTCAAATCATCGGCGACGACGCCTTTGCGGGGTGCGACGCGCTTTATACGCTGCGCTTCGGAAATTCGCTCACCGAGATCGGCGCGAGAGCCTTTGACGGCTCGGCACTCATGGGCTATCCCGCTTTTCCGACCAATCTTGAAAAGATAGGCGCTTACGCTTTCCGCAACTGTACGCTTCTTTCGGGCGTCGAGCTTTACGGGGCAGAGAGCCTCACCTCGCTGCCGAACGGCGCGTTTTACGGCTGTGACTCTCTTGTGCGGGCGGAGCTTCCGCCGACGCTTACCTCGATCGGGGACAATTGCTTTTACGCCGACTCCGAGCTTTCCGAGCTTTCGTGTACGGGTCTTCGCCTTATCGGCACCGACGCTTTCCGAAACTGTTCCGCTCTTTCCGAGGACGCGGTCTTCTTTAACGTCGAAGCGGTCGGAACGGGCGCGTTTGACGGAACGGCTCTTTTGAAAAATGCGGACGATGAAGTTTGGATCGGCACGGCGCTTTATCGTTTCAAGAATGCTGAAGTTACAGCTTATGACGTTCACGCGACGAGCGTCACGGCGCGCGCGGGGATCGATTGTGTTTTCGACCGTCTTACTCTCTGCGACACGCTTGAATCGATCGGCGAAAAGGCGCTGCCGCTTGCCGAGAACGCGACGATTGTCTCGGTCACGCGCACACCTGCCGTATACGACTATTTCGAAGGAATGACCTATAAAACGCTTTACATGCCGAGCGGCGTCCTGAAGACCCGCCCGCAGAATGCGGTTTATCTGACGGGGCTTGAGGTAACGTCGCTTCCGACAAAGCTCGATTACAAAGCGGACGAGGAGCTTGATCTCGGAGGCTTGTCTGTCGCGCTCGTTGCCGAGGACGGAAAGCGCCTTGTGCCGCACTGCTATAAATTCCGTTACGATTTTCACAAAAGCGGCGTTGTCACCGTTTCCTGCGGAGAGTTCAAAACGACCTTCACCGTGCGCGTCACGGGGGCTGTCAAGGCGGGCGATCTGAACGGAGACGGCAATGTGGACGCGATCGACCTTGCCCTTATGCGGCAATATCTTGCGGGACTCATCCCCAAGGAGGATCTTGATCTTTCCGCCGCGGATGTGGATCGAAACGGCGAAGTGGACACGGGCGATCTTTTGGCTCTGCGCCGCACTCTTTCGGGTCTTTGATTTTCCGAAAGCACTTGTTACGAAATAAGCGAATGTGGAAAAAATATCGGAAAAATTCGGTAAATTTTTAAAGGAAATGCCGAATTTGACTTGACATTTCTACATCGTTCGTTTATAATAAAGTTAGACTTACGATATGGAGGTTTGAAAAGATGAAGAAATTTCTCGGCATTTTTCTTGCGTCTGCTCTCGCGATCGGTGCTATGTGCTTTACCGCCACGGCAGAGGGAGAAGTGGCAGATGTCAGCTTTGCTCCCGCACAGTCTGTAATTGAGGTTGAGCCGGGTCAGAGAAAAGTTGAATTAAAGTACCACTATACAAAGAATAGCGGTTGGGCTATCATGCGTTGGGATATAACGGCAGATCAGAGCGTTATCTCTTTTAACCCGTATAAAAAAGACGGTGTGACGATAGCAACGAACTTTGTCGGTGTTGCGTATAAGATTCTTGAGCAGTACTACAATGAAGAAACAGAAGAAACTACCACGGCTGCTCTTACTATAACACCGAATTTGTACAATTTGCCTACAAAGTATAACCCCGCTACCCTTCCGGAGAATGGTAGCCGCTTGTTGATAGAGTGTGCAGATATTTCGCTCGGCGACACGACAAAAGCCGGAGAAGACTTTTTGGCTCTTTATATTAATATTGCGGATGATGCAAAGCCTGGCGATTATGTTATGAACATCACTACTGAAAATGTTAGTGCTGCTAATAACATCAATGTCGCCAAGGAAAACATCAACGTCACCATCGATCCCGTAACCATCCGCGTTAAGGGCAGCGATACGCCTGTCGGAGATGAGCGCTTGAATGTTGCCGGTGCTCAGATTCGTGTACCCTCTCAGGGCAGCACGACCGAAACGCAGGGCCTGCGCTTCGTAAGCACCATCACCGAAGAGCTCTACAACAAACTTGAAAAGCCCGCTTCCGCCTCCGATACCGGTCTCGGCTTCGGTACGGTCGTATTCCCGACCAAGTGGCTCGGCGAGGGAGAACTTCTCACCAAGGAAACCTCCAAGGACGGTAAGAACGCCATGATCGTTCCCGCCGTTAAACTCTTCGCAGCCCCCAACGGCACGACTGTTACCTATACCGCCTGCATGACGGGCCTCGCGCAGGATGCCGCGGCGCTCACCACTTCCTACACCGTTGTTCCGTACGCCACCTACATGGACGGCGAGACCGAAGTTACGGTTTACGGCAAACAGTACTCCACCACCGTATTCGACGTTGCAAAGGCTGCCTTTGAATCCGGTAAAGAGGGCACCTATGTTAACGAGTATATCTACAACGAGATTCTCAACGTTGTGGATCCCACGACCTACAACGAACCGCAGAAGTGGTCGAACGTTTATAAGCCCGGAGCTTAAGTTTAAGTAAAATGATTTCCGGAGGGTCGGACGAAAGTCCGACCCTCGCTTTGTTGAAAAAGGCTTCGTGCTTTTCGGCGAAAACCCGACTAAAATAACGAAGAATTCGGGGACACGCCGCGAAATTTTCTTTTGCGGATTCGCAAATACCCGAACACAAAGCGTTCGGACGCGAGGTGCGGGTGAATCCGCATCGTGCCGAAAAACAATACTTTACGACAAACTCGCTGGCGGACACAAGTCCGCCCTTTTCAGTATGGAAAAACGGGTTATATAACTTCCAATCGGACGAAATTGCACGAAAGGCAAGTTCCGATAAAGGATAATAAATGATAAAAGCGGACAAAAAGTGCCGTTCGGAGAGGGCAATACCCCAAGACGGCACTTTTGCGACAGGAGACAAAAAAACGAGCCGTAAGGCTCCCTGCTGGTAAAACAGTAATTCGCAATTTTCTTGGAACAGGCATGATTTCGGTCATGCCTGTTCTGCTTTTGTAAGTACATCCACGGGAATAAAGCCGATGAGGTCATAGGAGATGTGTATCTTCTGTTTCCTCTTGCCGCTGGACTTGTCGGGTGCTTCTACATAAACCGCCTTAACAAGCTCTCTGAGAGCGTAAGGCGTAAGCTCCGTAAGTTCGCTGTTTCTCTTTACCCTTTGGATAAACTGTTCCAAATTCTCTGCCTGTCGTTCCTGTTCTTCAATAACCTGTTGCAGACTTATGACCTCAGCCTTGAGGTCTTTTTGTTCTTGGGTGTAGCTCTTGTTCATCATGGCAAAGCGTTCATCGTCAATCTTGCCCGATACATTGTCCTCATAAGAACGAATGAACAGGCGGTCAAGTTCACCGATACGCTTCTCGGCCTGTGCTAAACGCTTTTTATGTATCCGAAGCGTTTCCTCACTCTGCACACGGAGCTTTTCTTCCATCTCGGAACGGAAATATGCCTCGTAGCGAGTTACCACCGATATGACCTCTTGAATGTGCTTCCAGACCTCTTGTTCAAGCACGACGGCACGGATATAATGACCGCTGCACTTGTCCTTGTTCGTGCGATGGGTGGAACAGATGAAGAAGTCCTGTCGCTTCTCAAAGTAGTTGGTGGTAGAGTAGTAGAGCTTCTGTTTGCAATCATCACAGAACACCAAACCGGAGAACATGTTGCTCTTACCCGTCGCCGTTCTGCGGTGTCGCTGCTGTCGGATTTCCTGCACCTTATCAAAGACTTCCAAAGAAATAATTGCCGGATGGGTGTTGTAGAAAATCTTGCGATTCTCCATCGGGTTGTCCCTTTGCTTCTTGTCCCAAATGGAGTTGGTGTAGGTTTTGAAATTGACCGTACAGCCTATGTACTCCATATATTCGAGAATGTAAGCCACTGTACTTTCGTGCCAGCGATATTCATTCTCCGGTGTCTGATGCGGTGTCTTTCTACCTTCACGCTGCTTGTAAGCGGTGGGATTGAGCACCTTTTCCTTTTCGAGCAATGCAGCGATTTGGCTCGGTCCCTTGCCTTCCATACAGAGCGTAAAAATCCGTTTTACGATTTTTGCCGCTTCTTCATCAACTGCCCATTCCTTCGGATTATCGGGATTTGCCTTGTACCCATAGGGAATGTTGGTAGTCAATCGCTCTCCTCGTTCGCCCTTTGCCTTGTTGACCGCACGGATTTTACGGCTGGTATCTTTTGCGAAAAACTCGTTAAACCAGTTCTTGATACCTGCAATATCGTTGTCCGTGCTGTTGGGGTCGATGGTGTCAAAGTGGTCGTTGACGGCAATATACCGAACGTCGTACTGAGGGAAAGTGTAGTTGATGTAAAGTCCCGTCAGTGCGGAATTTCGACCAAGTCTTGAAAGGTCTTTGGTGATAACCGTGCCCACATTACCGGCTTCGATCTCAGAGAGCATTTTCTGAAAACCGGGGCGGTCGTAGGTAACACCACTGTACCCATCGTCAATAAAGTAGGTCGGGTTCGGCAGGCGGTTGGCTTTGGCATACTGCATGAGCATGACCTGTTGATGCTGAATGGAGTTCGACGGATCCTCCTTGCCGTTTTTCTTTTCGTCTTTGGTGTCCTCTACGGACAGTCTGCAATAAAGTGCTGTGATTTTTTCTGTTGCCCTTAACATATCGTTATCCTCCTTAGTTGGGGCAACTGTCTGAACAGGATTGGATTCTTGGGTTATATCAAAAGAGGTGTCGTTATTCATTCGCTATCCTCCGTGATACCTAATTCATCGTCGGCAGCAGTAGCGGCGTTCTGTTCCATAATACGTTTGAGCTTCTTGTCGAGAGTTTCCTCGCCATCGTAGCTGCCTGTTACTGTGTATTCCGTACCGCCGATTTCGTCCACGATTTCAACCCTTGGCAACCAAAAGGCAGACGGATTCTTTACAACGATGTTGCCCTTTTCATCGAAAGCAAACTCACGCTTGGGGGCATCATCGGGACGAGGCTCAACCTTGGCATACGGGTCGGAATTGGAGAAAACAAAAGAATGGACTTCACCGTATTCCTCTCTATCGTCAAAATCGTCATCGGCTAAAATCTCTTTCAGCTCGTCCTCGGACAGTTCGATAATATCGTCATCACGGTCATCGAGAATATCGCTCATTTTGATTTTCGGACTCATTTCGCCAAGCCTCCTTTTTCATTCATTCGTTTCGATTCGATTCAATTAAATCTCACTCGGATAGCAAAACAGACGAACGCTGTCAACGGTCAAGATGAACGGCTTCGCCGCCATTGACAGCGTCCGGCCGTTTCGCTTTTGGGCAGACAAGGCGGCGGTTGCCGCCGATTTCCATTTGAGGAAATGGCACTTGCTATTATGGAGAAACGTAGAATAGCAAGCACAGCAGGTGTATGTACACTCTGCGATTTTTGCAAAAATCAGCTCTGCCGATTTTGCGAAAAATTTGAAATCTTCGATTTGTTTGCTAAGATGCAATCATCTGTAGCAAGCAGGGCACGACGGTACCCACTTTGCATTTTTGCCGTTATGTTGAAACATACCTGGCAAGCAATGCACGGCGGTACCCACTTGTGCGTACTTGTTGGGAAACATCCCAAACCCTTTAACAATTTCGGAGAAATTGGCTACGCACCGTTGGTGCTGGATCTGATGTTTTACCGAATCTTTCTTTTGTAGTTACATCCGTTTGTGCGATAATTTGAACACCCAAAGAACTCGCCGTATGGACCGGAGCGTTTTACCAAACGCCCACCACAAAGAGGACATTCAAATTGTTCTTTCTTCAAATCTTCTCCATAACGCTCTTTTAGTTCCATTGCAAACTCAGATTCTTGTCCATTAACAGTAACAATAAACGCCTTTTTCTTCGCTCTTGTTAAGGCTACATAGAACAGGCGGCGTTCCTCTGCGTGAGGGTACTGGTCGCAATTATCAAGTAGCAAATCTAAAATGGGAGCGTCTTGAATTTTGCTTGGGAAGCCCATTCTTGACTTTTTGTTGTTAATAATAAACACATAGTCTGCTTGCAATCCCTTTGACTTATGTGCTGTCAAAAACACCATGTTCAAGTCGGGACGGGATTTAGCCTTAACATCGACAAACCCGCTTGTGTTGTTATACTGACAAGAAAACAGTCCGCTGTCATTCAATAATTTTGCATCAAATGAATATCTGCCGATAAAGAATACGCTGCTACCTTTGGGAATATCATTCAGCTTCTTTGACATGAACTCAATCGCAAATTTGTCGGTGTAGCCGGAGATTTCACCAAGCGGAAATCCAAAATCTTCAGATTTGCCTCTAATGGATTTTTTGATTTGGACGGGGTTTTGCATAATGAATCCGCCGCTTATTTCAATCAACTTCTGAGAGAAACGGTATGTGGTTTCGATCTTGCTGACTTCTGTTGCGCCCCAATATTTTGAAAAATTTAGGATGAATCCAATGTTGCTTCCTGCAAAGCGATAAATGCTTTGCCAATCATCACCGACACAGAAAAGCTCATAATCTCTGGATTTTCGCAGACAGTCTAAGAGCGTAAAACGAGCCTTAGATATATCTTGATATTCATCGACAATCACATACTTGTACGGGTTGATATATTTTCCCTGCCGAACATATTCGGAAGCAAGGTTAATCATATCGTTAAAATCAATTTCTTGGTGGTCTGCAAGATATTTGCAGTACGCATTGAAGATCGGCTCAAGCAACGAAAGCAAAATATTGTTCGTCTGTGTATTGCTTCCTGCGTGATTCAATTTGCGGACAGTTGCTATGTCGTACCCGTTGCTCTTGATCAAATTGACCAATGTTTCAAATAATTCAATGATGCCATCAAGCAAAGAATCTCCCCCGGCGGCAACCTGTGTCCACAGTTCTTTGGAAGATTTCGGGGCTAACGAAACGGATGCGGCTTCCAGTTTTTCTTTCAAGGAATCAAGTAAATTGCCCTCCAGTTTTTCATAGGCATAGCACTCAATCATTGTGGTTTGATGTTCACGATGGGTAGTGCGTTTCCATTCCATAGAGGCACGATAGACTTCTGTTGCACTCATTCCGTTTGTGGCTTTGAAATAAGACGGGACTTCGCCGTTTCGGTTGATTCCAAAATACTCAATATAAATTTTGTAATCGGGAAGATAAAAATCGGGATGATATTGACCGTATTCGCTGGTGCGTGTGTCAATTTCATATGGATGCTCATATATGTACCGTATGCCGTTTTGCATCAAGAAGTTGGCAATATCCATTTCGCCGTAGCTTTTCACCGTTTCATTATTAACGGTGGTCGGTGGATTCAATTTCAGATATTCATCATATTCTTTCTGCGATTTGAACTCGAATTCCGATTTTGCCACCACACGATTATACAGTAAATACGAACTCAGCAAATTGAGATATGTATCAGATTGCATATTCAGTAAAAGCTGTTCCTTAACAAACTTTCGCAAGCTGATTTGTGTGATTCTTGGCATTACACCATTAACTTGCGAGATAATGTTTAATCCAAGTTTGTGAAATGTTGATGCGGCAATACTGTGTCCAGTCTCAGCAGAAATACGCTCATTCATCTCAGACGCAGAAGCATTTGTGAATGACAACACTAAAATATCCTGCGGCAAACATTTAGCCGTTTTAAGCAGATACTTGATTTTGCCGACAACAGTTGTCGTTTTTCCTGTTCCAGCACCGGCTATTACCAAGTGGTTATGTGCTTCCTTGACAATACAGGTCATTTGCTGTTGGTCAAGTTTTCGCCCCTCGACATCGCCAATAAGCGCATATGCTGCTTGTACTTTCATGCTTGCAGCTCGCTCATTGTGTTGGAGAATCTGATGTGACATGGAACGAGCAATATCAGCCAATTCAAGTTGTTTCTCGGACAGCATTTTATATTTAGCTGCCTTTTTCAGCCGCAAGATTTTATGCGCTTCGGAATCAGCTAATATTCCGCTATTTCTGCTTCTCCACTCGGCTTCGGTGTGAGGATCAACGAACACTTGCGGTGCAGAAAATATTGATTTGGCATCACGCAGAGCATCGTCTATACGAGAAATCAAATCATTACAAGCATCGTTTCGTTCTTGAACTTTCTTTTGATGCTGATCAATGATAGTTTGAATGAATCCCATATTTCCTCCTATTCTTTGGTGGGGCGTACAACCTCGCATATATCGCCAATATCGCAATCAAGGTATTCACAAATACGCAAAAGCACCGACATAGCAACTTCTTCTCCCTTATTGAGCTTGCTCATTGTACCGGGAGCAATGCCTAAATCTTTACGCAACTGTACCTTTGTAATATCTTTTTGAATCAGAAACATCCAGAGCTTTTTATAACTAATCTTCATGCAAACACCTCTCAAACTTTTGCTTATACCTGTGTTTAGTATAAATGATACCATAAAACATCAAAGATTTCAATATATCACTACGATTATTCATAAAAAAGTTTCAAGTTCTTGAAGTTCTTGCGCTTTCAAAATGTGGAAAAGCCTTTTTAGACCACATTGCAATGGTTGCTGTGATTTCCGCAAAGTTTTTTACTATGGAACAAAAAAAGGGGCACCCAATAGTGCTTCTCTAATCCGTGCAGCCAATATGCTGAATAGTGGTTGTTTTTACGTTTCTACAACAATACACGCAGATGTATGAAGTCCGATATGCCCACTTTCGTACAAAGCATCACAGAGCAGAAAATAGGCGATTTTCAATCCTTAAACGTACAAAAACAGACGACACCCAACCGAAGTTGAATGTCGTCTGTTTTGTTGTCCAATCCTGTTTGACAGATGCCGATTTCGTAATTTCTTCAAATTACTGTCTTATCGGCACACGGGAAAGGCTCGCTTTTTTTACATCTTTTGAACAATGGGAATCGAAATCTCGGTCACGAATTTTTTCACATCGTTGGTAAGCCCGTAGTCGATCATGGTGATCTCGCGGGAAAAGCCGTTGGGCAAAAGCCCGTTTTCTTTCATATACGCCGCCAAAATGCAATATTGCTCTTTCGCGTCGGTGTGTATTCCGCGAAAGCGTACGGTGAGACAGTCGGCTTCGGGCAAAGTCAGCGTTTTGCCGCAAAAATTGTCTGCCGCGTCGGGTATCAAAAACAGAAAGTCGTAGCGGTCATACTGTTCGGCAAGAAGATGCTCGCGCGAAATGCCAACGCCGATCTTCCCGAGAAAGACGGTCGTCTCGGCTTGCGGTCCTTCCAAAGCGCGAATCGATCGTTCCATCGCGGCATTGTTGCCCACCGTAAGCGACGTTTTCATAATAACAACGTCCGTTTTCGGAATTTTTCGGCGTCAAATGACCGAAAGAGGCGAGGTTTGCGCATCCTTCAGCGCGCTCAGCCGATTTTCGATTTTCCGCTCGATACGCTCCGGCTCCCGCCGCTTTTCCCGCACCGTCTCCAGCTGTTTTTCCGGCTTTTCCTCCATACTTCCGACGTCGCGGCTGCGCAAAAAGTCGCCGATCTCGCTGAGAGGCATATCCAGCGTGCGCAGATAGCGGATGGTGTTCAGCACTTCAAATTGGCGGGTGCTGTAATATCGATAATCGGTCTCGGGATCTACCCATGCGGGTGTGAGCAGCCCGAGCGCTTCATAATGCCGCAGACTGCTTACGCTTACGCGGTAAAGCCGCGCCACATCGCCGATTTTGAAAAGCTCGTCGCGATTCAAGAAGCCGCCCCCTTTACCGAATTTTTCCGTTTATCCTCGCGGCAAAGGACAGTATAGGCGATAAGGCAGACGATGACCGAGATCAGCGAGCCGAATGCCGTTGCAAGTCCCATCGGGAAAAGCGTGTCGGGGAAAACTTGGAAGCGAAATACGCGCCCGGTATGCGCATGCGCAAAAGGGAAATAATGTTGTGTAGGAACGAAAGCTCCGACCGCCCCCGCGCACAGAAATACCCGCTGAAGCAGAAATGAACACCCGCCAAAAGGCAGTCGAGAATATACCCGCGAAAATACTGCCCGCCGAGCAGAACGACCCTTGCGCCGTCGGCGGCGTTTTGATCGGTAAAGAGCGCCACGATCGGCTCAGCTGTGAACTGTACAAGAATCGTTATAAGAATTCCGAAAGCAGAGGTCAGCGCCATGGCGTAATACAGCGTCTTTTTCGCCCGTTCGGGCTTGCCCGCGCCGATGTTCTGCGCTCCGAGCGCCGAGACCGTCGAGAGCATGGAGGAGGGGACGAGGAACAAGAAGCCGATGACCTTTTCGACGATGCCGACTGCCGCCGCATCGTCCAGTCCGCGGCGGTTGGCAATGATCGTAATGACGATAAAACCGACTTGGATCAGCCCGTCCTGAAGCGCAACGGGAATGCCGATGCGAAGAAGCTGGCCGACGACCGACTTTTGCGGGCGAAGGTGTTCTTTTTTGAGCGTGATCCCGCTTTTTGTTTTGACAATGGCACAAAGCGCCGTGACAACGCTCAGCGCCTGCGAAAGCGTTGTTCCGAGCGCCGCGCCGACGGGACCCAAGCGCAGTGCGCCCATGAAAAGAAAGTCAAGCGCAATGTTGGCGGCACAGGCGACGGCGACGAAATAAAGAGGACTTTTCGAGTCGCCTATCCCGCGGTAGATCGAGCTTATAATGTTGTATGCCGTAATAAAGGGAATGCCGATAAAGCACACCGTGAGATACGAAACCGTTCCCGAAACGGCGTCTTCGGGGGTGGACATGACCGACACGATCCCGCGCACCGAGAAAAGAAGGATTCCCGTGAGGACGAGCGATAAAGCCATAAACAGCGTGACGGTATTGCCGATGGCGTAAGAGGTGCGCGCTTTGTCGCCTCTGCCGACCGATTGTCCGATGCTGACGGTCGAACCCATGGCAAGCCCGACGATCATAACCGTGAGCATATGCATGACCTGAGAGCCGACCGAGACCGCCGTCGTTGCCGCGACGTTTTCGTACTGCCCGACGATGAAAAGATCCGCCATGCCGTAGAGAGTTTGAAGAAAATACGATAACAGGTAGGGAAGGGAGAAGAATAAAACGTTTTTGAATACGCTTCCGGTCGTGCGGTTTGTTTCCATGACAACGCGCCTCGTTTTTTGATCATGAATACAGTATATACTCTGCAACGATTGTAGAGTCAAGTGATTTTTGTGAATTTTGCAAAAAAATCCTCCCGATTGGAATCGGGAGGAAAAAGTCAAAGCGTTTCAAAGATCGCACTGCCCTTGCGCTTCAGGAATCGATACAAGAGATAGCAAAGGAGAAGATTCAACGCCGTAAAGAACAGCATATACGGCAAAAATCCGATGTTAAAGCGATCGAGCGGAAAGGCAAGTCCGCCGAACGCAAAGCAATACAGCGCGCTCGCCAAAAGCTCGAGGAGCACGCCCGTATTCTGCTTGATCGGCGTGACCTCACTTACCCAGTTTAAAATCGGCATTTTCAGCCCCAGATAAAGCCCGAACTCCGCCGAGAGCAAAACAAAGGAAAGCGTTTGCAAAAGTACAAGTAAAACGGCGGCGGGCGACGCGGGATGGGCGATAAACAGACACAAAAGACAAATCAGCATCGGAATCGCGGTGAGAATCAGATGCATTTCGATCTTTGCCCGCAAAATGTGCCATGTGTCGAGCGGAAGCGAACGCACGATCCAAAGGTTGTTTCCCTCCAACGATACCGAAGGCTCGCTTGTGTTGTTCACGGCGCAGACGGCGCAGACGGCGGCGCACAGCAAGAGCAAAATGCGGTCGGGATTCTGAGCAAAAATTTCGTTCAAAACGGGAAAAATCTGTTTTCCTTTCCATAAGACGGCGATTCCGCAAATGGGAAGCAAAAGCGTAGCAAGACCGCAATTCAGCATGTAGGTGGGACTTGCGGCAAAGCGGCGGAATTCGCGCGCCAAAAGCGCGCCCGAAACGCTTTTCTGCCGAATCGAATCCTTTTTGTACGCCCGCTTTTCGCTTCTTCCCGTCGCGGTCGCAATGCCGATAAAGCTTCGGGAGAGAAGAAGATAGACGAGCAAAAAGAGGATAAGTATCGCCGCCGATACGATCGCCGCGGCTTTTGCGTCGCCGACACCGACCATTCCGAAAAGATACAGCGGATAGGCTTTTGAATAAAGCACCTCTCCGTATTTTGCGGCGTTGTCGATCAAAATTGTGATCAGCGACTGTGCTTTAAAAGAGAAGAAATAGTACGCGCCGAAGAAAAGAACCGACAAAAGAACGGTGAGAAAGCTCTTGTTCTTTAACTTTGTGCTGATCTTGGCAACGACCCATCCGAGCGCGCAGGAAAGCGTCAGCACAAAAATCGTGATCAGGAAGAGAAGAAGAATCGAACCGAGAACCGCAGAAGCACTGCACGGCGTCACAACGTAATAAACGATACAGGCGGGAAGAAAGACGATTCCCGAGTAAAAAAGCCCCAAAAGATAAACCGTCAGAAGACGAAAGATCAGTATGTACCGAACGGGAATCGGGAGCGACAGCAAAAGGTCGTTGTCCTTGGGAAGATAAAGCCCCGCATAGGTGTTGAATACACTGCCGAAAATGCCCAAAAAGGAAGCAAGAAGTCCGATCAGCAAAAAGTAAAGCCACGGCATTCCCACATTATACAGCGCGGTGCAGAGCGCAAGCGAAAGAAAGGTGAACAGTCCGCCGAGAACGCCGACCATCAAAACGCCGAACAAAACGAAATAGAGAATCACGGCTCCCTTGGAACGCGCCTTGTTCTTTTTTGGATCGTAAAAATAGTTGCGGAAAATCTCGGTCAGCTGTTTTTTCAAAAGAAGCTTCAGCATGATGTATCCTCCAGTTCGAGAAAGACCTCTTCGAGAGAATCGTCGCCTTTTACCTCCTCCATCGTACCCGAACGGATAAGCTTTCCGTTTTTGATGATGGCGACCTTATCGCAAAGCTTCTCCGCCACTTCCAAAACGTGCGTGGAGAAAAAGATCGCTCCGCCGCCGTCGCAATGTTCGCGCATCATGCCCTTTAAAAGGTGCGACGCCTTCGGGTCAAGCCCCACGAACGGTTCATCCATAATAATAAGCTTCGGATCGTGAATCCACGCCGCGATGATGGCAAGCTTTTGCTTCATTCCGTGCGAATAAGCGGAGATGGGGGAGGAAAGATCATCGAGAAGCTCAAAATCCGCCGCGAGTTTTTCGATCTTTTCCTTCCGCTTTTCGGTCGGAACGCCGAAAATGTCGGCGATGAAATTCAGGTACGCACTTCCCGTCATATAGCCGTAAAGATCGGGGTTGTCGGGGATGTAAGCAAGTTGCTTTTTACAGCCGACGGGATCTTTTTTGATCGACTTTCCGTCGATCAAGATTTCGCCCCCATCAAAACGCAGAATCCCGATCGCCGCTTTGATGGTCGTTGTTTTTCCCGCGCCGTTGTGCCCGATGAAGCCGCAGATCTCGCCCGCTTCTATCGTGAGCGAAAGATCATCGACGGCTTTTTTGTCTCCGTAGATTTTGGTCAGATGTTCGATTTTCAGCATAATACGAGCCCTTTCGATTTTTGCCTTATTTGTCCTCCCGAATCGGGAAGACGAGCTTTTCTTCGTAATTTTCGCGGATATAATAGGTGAGCGTTCCGGCGTTCGGGTCACAAACGATGCTCCAGACCGTCTTTTCGTTTTCATCGTTCAGGGTCTTTTTGCAAACGCTCTTCAGCGCATCGCGCATATCTTCGGGATCCGCCGTTGCATTTTCCGAAAGAAAATCGGAGAGGATCGAGTAACGGAGTTTTGATTGTTCGGTCCCGATACCGTACTTTTCGCCTTCGGTCAAGAAGAAATTCGTAACGACCGGCGTCTCGGTGACGGCAAGCTCGCCTTCAATATATTCCGCCACGACCGACCGTCCGCTCTTGTCGCAGAGGGCGAGATGGTGCATAAGCCCTGCCGAGCCGTGCATATCGATGTTTTTGAGAATTTCGATTGCTTCGTCAACATCTTTTGCTTCGTCGAGAATTTTGCGGATGGCGGTGGTGGTCGTAAAATCGACCTTTCCGTTGTCCTGATTCGTTACCTCGTCGACCTCGATCATCAGGTCCGCAACGCAAAGCCCCATTTCGTTCATGCCGTCCAGCGGAACATAAACCGAAGCAAGCGCCAGCATTTGATTTTGAAAGCCTTCGGGGCGATAATCCTCGCCGAAGCCTAAATAATCCATATTGCAGGTCGAAACCGACGCATAGCCGTTTTCGGGCTTTGTGCGCACGATCATGATCGTGCAGTCGACCCAGTCGTAATTCCGACCGAAAAGATACCCGTTGTCACTCGGCGCCGAAACCGTACTGCATCCGAAGTTTGCGGTATCGGGCTGTACCTTGTAAAAGCCGTGCGACAGAAACTCGGCGATATACGAGCCGACCTCGGAATCCGAGCTTGCACCGCCGCGCCTTTGAAATTCGTCAAAACCGTAATCACCGACGTAATCGAGTGTGTAAAGACGGTCGTCGAGCTTGCGAATGGTCTTCATGGCGGTCAGCTGAGACCGGAACATGCCGTATGCGCCGATAAATAAAACGGCAAGCAAGGCAAGAAACACGATCAGGATGATCAAAATGCGTTTTTTTCTTTTGGACATGACTTTTTCTCCTTAATTTTGAGTTTTGTTTTTCTTTTGCCGAATATTTTCTTTCCCGATTCCGCACACCACGGTACGCACAAACGGGATGCGGCTCAGCGCTTCATACAGAACGATCGCACCCGCAAAGGCGCAAAGGGCGGTGAGCAGATATTTTACAAAGGGTGAAAACGGTGCATGGTAAACGACGTCGGCGCACACCGCAAGCGGAAGATAGTGGAAGAGATACAGCCCCCACGAGCGTTTCTTGATCTGCGCGAAAAACGCGTTTTCGACATCGCCCCACCGCTTCATAACCGCAAGCGCGGCAAGCGTCGTAACCCACGCGCAGAGACAGCAAAGCGGTGAGTGCAGAACCGCGTCGTCGGTATACGGAACATCAAAATACAAAACCGTAAAGGCAACCTCCGCCGCGACTGCCGCAAGACACAGCGGAAGCCACAGCTTTTTCAGCTTTTCGATGATCGCGTCGTGCGAGAAAACAAAATAGCCGATAAGATACGCAAGCCCGTAAAAGCCGAATCGATAAACGACGACAACGGGTGTGTTGAGTATCTGCGCCGCGCCCCATACGGCAAAATACAGCGGCAGCAGAAGCCAAATGCCGATCTTTTCGCAGAGGCGGTAAAGGCGATCTTTTTCGAGCTTTCGAATCAAAACAAGAACCACCGAGAAAAGCCACAGCATCTGGATATACCAAAGCGGACCCGTTCCCGAGAGGGAATAGATGAGATAGCGGATCGGAAGCGGGATCGCAGTGTGATCAAACGCGCCGCCGAAACGCACATTGAAATATCCCAATATCCACCAAAAGACGAAAAGTCCGACGGTGGAGGGCAGAAGCAGTTTTCTTGTCTCGGTGCGGATAAACTCGCGGTGCGTGCGGCGTTCGAGACTGTACCGCGCGCTCATGCCCGATACGGCAAACAGCAAAAACATAAACCACGGGTACAAAAGATAAAGAAGAATGTCGGCGCCGCGATCTTCGGTGATCGGACCGACCCCGCCGAGCACTCCGCTGCCGTTGAAAATATAGAAAACGTGATACAAAACGACCAGAAGGACCGTGATCGAACGGAGGTTGTCAAGATATTTTCTTCGCAATAAGAATCCCGCCTTTTCGTGAATAGCAGTCAATGTATAACACACATTATACATTGACTGCATTATACCGCAAAAACAGCATTTTGTCAAGAGAAAGAAGAAAAATTAACCAATCAAAAGCACCTTTTGCTTTCTTATTTTTCGCGTAACGATGCTGTAATCTCCCGGGCGCTTTTTCGGTATTGCGCGGGGGAAAGCCCGGTGTGCTTTTTGAAAATACGGGAAAAATAGTGCGGGTCGGGAAAGCCCGCTTCGACGGCGATATCGGCAATTCTTTTGTCGTTCGAATCCAGATATGCCCGCGCGTATTCGATCCGTTTTTGGATGATATACTGATGCGGCGAAATGCCGATCTCGTGCGTAAAGCGCGTGACAAAGTGCCGCAGGCTGAAGTGGCACGCCTCGGCATAAAAAGAGAGGGGAAGCTCGCGGCGATAGGTCTCGTCAATGAGCAGACGCGCCGATTCGATGGGGGAGAGGTCGGGCAGGCGATTTTTATCGATATCCGAGTAAAAAGTGACCGATGAAATGTACATCACATCGCCCTCGTCGATGGCGGGCGCGTCGATGACCCCGAAGGGGTCGATCTTGATCTGCTGCAGAACGGGACGGCTCATCTTTTCGAGAACCGCGTGGAGCTCGGGCGGATAATGCAGCGTGAAAAAGGTATTGGACCAGCGGTTGCGCCGCAGAGGTGCAAAGAAAGGATGGTCTCCGTTTTTGTCGATAAAGACCGTCTTTCGCTCGGGATCGTCCTCATCCAAAACGCTCAGCGTGCGAAGCCGCGCCTCCAAAGGGTGTGTGCCGCGGCTTTCGTAGTAGTAGTGCATCTGTACGAAGCGATAATGAAGCGGATTGATATGATATATCTCGAGAAGATGGTTTTCCAAAACGATGATGGATTTTACCGATCGGTTCGGCGTGATTTTTATGGCTTTTCGCCCGTGAAAAACGCCCTCTTCCCGCTCGGCGATGCCCCACATCGAAAAACCGTTGATCCCCACGGCGCTTGCGGGCAGAATACGATTGTAAAGTGATCGTGCGGCAAGCGTAAAAATCTCGAACAGGCGTGCCGTGAACAAAAACGAAGCACCGGTCTCGATACCGGATTGATATTCCGTTCGGATTCTTTCGAAAAGCTCAAGCTGTTCGGGAGTCGTTTCGTATGCGGCGGCGGAGGATAGCTTCAGCTCGTGCAAAAGCGGCGAGAGCGTTCCGTCAAAAGAAAGAAAAAAGAGCGATCCGTCGGAGCGTGTTTCATCTATCGTAATTTTGTCCCCTTCAAAAAAAGCGAATGACCCTTCCGAAAGAAAAATCTCTTTCTCTCCGCCGACCAAAACCGCCCGCCCTTCCAAAACCGCAAACAGACGGTGCTGTGCGTGCAAATCAGACGGAATTTCCTGTGAAAAAAGGGTGGTTTTACAGCAAAATTCACAGAAAAAGCGAATGGAGGGGGGAGAAAATTCCGGCGGTATATTTTTCATGACATACTCCCGTTACAAATCGGTACAAGAATATCATACACCCGAAAAAAGCTTTTGTCAATCGGAATTTTGTCCACCAAAAACACATTTTTGTCTATTTTCACCGCGCCAAAACAACGCTATAATAGAGACGTAAGCGGCATTCGACCGATTTTTCGAAAACGTGCCGCAAAGAAAATAATCCAAGTTGAAAGGGGCAGTGTATTAAAGTGGATTGGAAACAAAAAAGCAAGAAGGCGATCTCCGCCCTCCTCACCGCTTCACTGATCGGAAGCGGTATGGTTATGGGAAATACGGGAAGCGTCGTCGCGGCGGAGAAATTTGACGAAACGAACGTCGTTTTGCGTTTCGGCGTTCTTTCGGACATTCATCTTTCCGGCTTGTGGAACGTGGAAGGGAGTCGCCAAAAGCTCGACCGTGCGTACACGGGATTGAAGCTGATGGCGGGAGAAAACAAGCTCGACGCCGTGTTTATCGACGGCGATATCGTCGACGCGATGAACTCTTCGGGCAATATGTCGGACAGTATCCCGAAGCTCGAACAGAACTATAAGGAAATTTCGGCATTCCGCGACATTTCGCTTAACCATTTCGGCGGCAGCGATACAAAGATTATCTATGCCAACGGAAACCACGACACGGCGGACGGTGTTGCGCTCGACGAGAACAAAAAAACCGACACAACGGGCTTCTAGTCGTCCAAGCTGTATCAGAAGATTCTTGCGGGCTATATGTGGTCTGCTTCCGTTCCGGGCAACGCTTCGGCAACGGCGCAGGAAATCGCCGATTACAACAAGGAACAAATAAAGGCTTATAATGAAAAAGACGGAGAAAACTATGCTTTCTTCTACGGAAGCGACGAATACCTCGGAGCAAACGGTCTTGATTACGGAAACCGTCACGTTGTGGTCGGCGGCTATCATTTCCTGACGGTCGAACCGAAGGATTATTCCGTAAGCTACCGTGACGAAACGGTCGAATGGCTCGACAAGACCCTTGCGGAAATCACGAAGGCTGAACCCGACAAGGCGGTCTTTGTCGCAACGCACGCACGTGTAACCAATACGATTTTCGGAAGTCTCGGGCAGACTACCCGCCAGCTTGTTCCGACGCTGAACAAGTATCCGCAGGTCATTCTGTGGGGCGGACACGAGCATTCGGCGCTCAACCGTGAGCTTGCCATCTGGCAGGACGGCTTCACCGCCGTCGACGCGGGCGTTGTACAGTATCTGAACTCTGCCGATTTCGGATACTACGCCAACAGCGCCAATCCCGTAAACGGAGTGGATTACGGCGGTTGGGGCGGAACGGAATATCGAAAAGCGTCTCAGGGCGAATATGTCGAGGTCGACGGAAACGGCAATGTTCGTATCAAGCGCCTTGACTTTTACAATTCCGACCTCGAGGGCGGCGAAGTAAAGGTGATCGGCAAGCCGTGGGAGATCCTCGGAACAAAAGCCGACGGAAGCCATCTCACACGCTACACCGAGAAAAACCGTGCCGACGGAAACACCGCGCCGATTTTCCCGAGCGACGCAAAGCTTTCCGTGTCGCAGAAAGAAAATCTTGCGACAGTCACGTTCCCGGCGGCAAGCGATGATATCCGTGTCATCTCGTACTTTGTGACGGTGGAGCAGAACGGCAAAGAGTATACGAAACAGGAGCTGACCAGCTTCTATTACGACTGTGCCGACGCGTCGGTTCTGAATGACCGCACCTATACCGCGAATGAATTGAAATGCCCGAAGGGCGATTCGGTCATCAAGGTTACGGCGATCGACGATTACGGCGCAACGGCGACTCTTTCGGCGGATATTACGGTCGAGGGGGAGGTCTCCTATCCTTCCTCCGAATTTGATCTCAAAAATCTTAACAAAAACGGCTGGTCCGGCCCGACCAACAAGGGTACGCTGACGCACGGCATGACCTTTGACGGGCGCACCGGCGTTTCGGTGCTCACGAAGTCCGACGACAATAAGAACAGCAACGATCAAATCATCATGAATAACTATTCGGCACTCCCGAGTGCCGATCTGTCTCAGACACCGTATATGCTGATTGATTATTACTATGCGCACGATACCGCAAGCGCAAAGTCGGCGGCGACCCGGATGCGTTGGCGTTTCTTTATTAAGGCAAAGAACAACAAACAGGTAACAAAAGAAGCTGCACTCGAAACCAACCGTTGGGCAACTGCGGTTATTCCGTTGATCGACGCCGATTTTGCGGAAGACGGATATTTACTCAAACAATATAAGTTTGATCCATATGCTGCCGTTCCGACGAAGGATTTGGACGACAACGATACCATGTACATTTCGGGTATTCGCTTCGTTCACGAAGAACCGACCGTCTTTACCGAAAACGGCGTTGCCTATGCCTCTTCCGACGGCTATATCAAGGGCGTCGGTGCAAAGGTTGCGACTACGATCGACGGCGCGATCAAAAATCTCGGCGCGGACGGCGGAAAAGTTTTGGTCGAGGGCGATATGATCATCACCGACGCTGCCGACCTTGAAAAAGCGGGAACGGCAAGAAAGTCCGTAACCGTCATGGGCTACGGCGAAGATCTTGCGGCAAGACAGAAGAACCGTCTCTGGTTCCAAAAGACGGGCATCGGACGTGACGCCGCGTACAACGGCGATATCACCTACGATGAGATTACCCTGAAAGCCCCGATCGACGAAGCGGGCGTTTTCTCGCAGGGCGTGACCGTGACCTTCGGTAAAAACCTTCTGACCGAGAAAACGGTCAAGGCAAATACCGATATCGACGCGACGGGCGATAAGAATATCAGCCTTGATTTCGGTGCGTATTATAACCAAAACGGAGACAGCAACTTTATCATAAACGGCGGTGATTTCGGACGCGTCGCTACGCTCTTCACTTGGATTCAGAGCAATGCATCTGCCAAGATCAACGCACATTACATTTTCCGCGGCGGAAATTTCAACGTCGTTTATTCGGGCGCGCGCAATTCCACGACCGGCGTTCTTACCAACACGGGCGATGTTACCTACGATTTCGAGGGCGGAACGTTCAATAACGTCTACACCGGTCATATGGGCTTCGGTAAGGTCACGGGACTGATCCGCTACAACGTTACGGGCGGCACGTTCCCGAAGGGCATTATCTTCGGCAGCGAAGAAAGAAGCGCCGACAAGTCGCAGGTAGGAAATACCGTCGTTCGCATCGACGGCGCAAGTGTTACCCTTTGGGGCAACGATAAGCTTTCCAAAGTGAACGATACCGACAAGTGGATCGCCATCGAAAACCACGCCGAAAACGGCAAAGTCACCTTCGGAGACTCCCTCACGGCGGATTATAAGATCAAGGTCTACGGCGGAGAAGCCGACGCTGTGTTCGAAAACGGCGTTCTCTCGGGCTTTACGATCGCTTCGGACGGCGGTTATGCCCCGATCGTGGACGGAAAGATCCTTACGGCTCAAAACGGAGTTTACGATCTTTCGGCATACGAGGGTAAAACGACGGAGATCTATTTTAACGAGCTGTCGATCGACCCCGAATTTTCCGAAGAGGGCGCACAGAACGAAAAGCTCACCGTACGCGGCGCACAGATCCGCATCACGGGCGAGGATTACGCGCTTCGTTTTGTCGGAATTTTGGGAAGCAATCTGAAAGACAAGCTCCAAAAACCCGCCTCCGATAAGGATACGGCGCTCGGTTACGGCTTTGTTGTCTATCCCGTCGAGCTTCTCGGCGAAAACGAGCTTTCGAAGGAAACGTCGGGTGCAGTCGTTGTTCCCGCCGTCAAGACCTTCCGCGAGGAGGACGATCACATCGAGTTTACCGTTTGCGTCACCGGCATTACGAGCGATAAATTCAATCGTTACTATGCCGTTCGTCCGTACGTGACGTATACCGATTCTTTCGGTATCGAGCGCACAGTATACGGCGAATGCTATAAGAACGCAAGCCTACTCTCGGTGGCGAAGATGATTCCCGAGAGCGACCCGAGCTATTCGTGGGTCAAGGAAAACATCCTCGATAAAGCAGAATAATATCCGAAACCGCGCCGCGTTTGGGCGCACATAAACAGGGACCGCAGCCTTTTTCCCCTTTGACTGCGGTCTTTCTTATATAATTTAGCCCCGCCGGAGTTTATTTCTCCGACGGGGCTTTTTTGTCCTGCGCGGTAAAGCGCCTGCGATATTCCTTCGGCGACATGCCGTAGTGCTTTTTGAACACACGATAAAAATGCTCGAGCGAAACATAGCCCGATTCTTCGACGATGGTCTTGATCTTTTTATCGGTGAGCGTGAGCTGCTTGCAGACAAAATCCAGCCGTTCGACGGTGACATATTCGGTGAGAGTCGAGCCGGTGTATTTTTTTATCATAGTGCAGAAATGCGGCGGGGTGTAATGAAATTCACGGCAGATATCGGCAAGCGTAACGTTGCGGAAATGCGTGTGAATGTAATTCATGATCGACGGCATGACGTCGGCGTTCTGCAGGGAGGAGCGGGCATAGTCGTAAAGCGCCCCCTCCCGCACATAGTCGAGCAGCAGAGAGTTGAACAAGAATTCCGCCGAAGCGGGGTCGGTTCCGTTTGCATTTGCGTCGTCAACGGCATGAAAGCAAAGCTCGGCGAGCGAGGCATTCATCTCGCCCGGCGAGCGAAGGATCATGTAGCTTTTGAATTTTTTGGCGTACAGCGTCGCACCGAGATATTCCGCCACGGGCGACGAACCCGATAAAAGGCGCGAAAAAATACGGCTGACCGCGTGTTCGGGTATCCGGACCGTAACCAGTATATTTTCTTCGCATTCGTCGGGCACGCGGCGGTAATCGACCGAGAGCTTGTAGGTCACGGCGGGGGGAAGAATACAAAGCTGTCCGCGGTACAATTCGACGGGACGGATGTCGCTCGTATACATCAAAAAGCGCCCGTTCAGAACATAGCAAAAGGTATAGACATCGTATGCGCGATACATCTCGGGGAGGTTGCGCACATGCCGTTTGACGCACAGATCACATAAGCAGCCGCTCATCGCTTCTTTTTCGCCGACAAGATCCTGCGGCTTTGCGGCGGGCTTGCGGTTAAAGGTAAATTGCATTTCTTCGTCGGAAATAAGCGACGGACGCCGCCGAAATTTCGAATAATCGGACATTTTGCGCCTCCTTTCCGTGTTTTTGGTTTTGATTTTCTGTTTTCATTATACGGTATCTGAAAATGAAAGTCAATGTTTTTTGCGAAAAAGTTGGGAAAAGGGCAAAACGAAAGACGCGCTTTGTGTGACAAAATCAAAAACAAGGGCGCGTTTTTGCAATATTACCAACATTTTCCGACAATCTCCAAACAAAGGAAATCTTTTCGCCCAAAAAGCGGCAATTTTTCAAAATCGAAAAATAAGTCAATAAATTGTTCGTAAGAACGCGAATACAGACAATGGGAAAGGAGAGAAAAATACGGTATACTATAGCTGTAAAAGAAAAAAACGGGGGGATTTCTATGCGAATTGAGGCAGAGGATTTTCGGGTACTCACGTCGCGCAGCGACGATACTCTCATGCTTACCGAGGCGGTGCGGCGTCTTCGCGACGGCGATACGCTCGTGCTCTCTCCGCGCACCTATCATTTTTATCCCGACTATGCCTTTGAATACCGAAAGATTTCCGCGCCTTTTGCGGAGGAACAAAGATGCGTATTTTATCTTTTCTGCAAAAAGAAGATTACGATCGAAGGCGGCGGCGCGGAGCTGATTTTCCACGGCAATGTAGTGCCTTTCTGCTTTATCGAATGTGAGGATATTGCCGTTTCGAACCTGTCGGTCGATTTTGCGTCGCCCTTTTTCGCCCAAGCGGCGATCGAAGAGGCGGACGAGCGGCACGTTCTCTTGCGCTTCGAAGAAAGCGAGACGCGCTGCACCGTGCGAAATAAGGGGCTTGTCTTTTATAACCGAAAGGACGACTGGAGCCGCGCACTCGGACGAGTTCTGGCTCTGGAATACAGCGCCGAGACCGGTGCGCCGCAGGCGGGTCAGCCGACCTATTTTGCGTGCTTTAACGATCAGCACGACGATACGTTCCAAAGCTTGAACCGTCGACTGAAGGCGGAAGCCCTGCGCGACGGACGGGTGCGTCTGAGCGGGGATTTCGGCTTTTCTCACACTGTCGGGAACAACTGGGTCTGCGTTTTCGATACCGGACTTTACCACGACTTTTTGTGCCGTGAATCAAAGAATCTTTCTTTCTCCGACATTTTTGTCTATTGCGCCCCCTCCAAGGCTTTTTCGGCGCTTAACTGCGAAAATCTTTCGTTTGAACGCTGCCGTGTCACGACGCGCGAAGGCTCGAAACGTATTCTTGCCACCGACGCGGAGGGATTCTTTTTCCGCGACTGCCGCGGAAAGATCGAGCTTTGCGACTGTACCGCCGAAAAAAACATGTGCAACGGCGTCGATGTCCGCACCTGTCTTTGCGACGTACATAAGGCGGCGGACGAAAAAAGTCTGTATCTTCGTTTCAGCGAGGGAAAAGGTATTTTCCGCGGGGGCGACCGCGTGCGCCTTTTTTCGGAGGACAGGTCGTTTGACCGCATGTTTACCGCCGAGAGCTCCGAAACCGTATCTTCATCGATCGTTCGTCTTACCCTGCGGGAATCTTTGCCGAAAAGTCTCCTCGACGGGCTTTTGGCAGAAAATTTTTCCGAATCGCCCGACGTTTCGCTCATTCGGTGCGCGATCGGCAACAACCGACCGTACGCCGCATCGATCTTAACGCGGGGAAAAGTGCGGATACGCGACTGCACCCTGTACAGCGTCTATAGCGCGCTTGTGCTCGGCGGCGCGACGATTCCCGAGCGTATCGGCGGGGGGGGGGGGGGGGCGCATATCGAAAAAAAACGCTTTTTCAA
>URJL01000017.1 GCA_900548115.1 uncultured Eubacteriales bacterium | reverse complement strand
CTTGTTATCACAGCTCGCCCGCTTCGCGGGCGCACGGCAACATTTCATCGCAGATGAAATTTGCCACACTTCGCGGAGCGATGTGTTACTTCGCGTAGCGATGTGTTACATCCACCGCCGACGCGGTCCCCCTTCCCCTCAAGGGGAAGGCTCTGTTGCGCATCAAAATATTATGTCAACATAACAACAAAGGCAGTGTGAATTGAGATTCCGCCGGTCGGAATCTCAATTCACGGCAACGCCCGCCGCAGGCGCGCCGGTCAGGGCATTGAGGAGAACGGTTTTTTCGGTTCCGTCTCCCGCGCGATAGACGATCTCCCATGCGGGGATGAGATAATGCTCCGACGCGTCGTAGCGGTAGAACGAATAATAAAGCGTTTCGGAAAGCACCTCGGCGGAAGCGCCTTGGGCCGGTTCGAGCGAATACAAAATATTGATCGCGTCAAGTAAGGAGGCGTTATATGCGGCGGCAGGAGGAGAGAAAAAGAGATCCCCGTTCAGCGCGTCGATCCTGCCGTTTCGCACCGCGGCATACAATTCCATCCCGCAGACAGCATAATCCCGAACCGTAATATCACAGCGTACAAAATGAAAATCGTCTTTTTCGACGTGTGACCGCACGGAATACGACACCGCATCGCCGTACACCGCACCGAAAAATCCCGACAACGCTTTTCGAACCGAGGACGGGACCGCTTCGGCTTCGGCAGGAAAATCGGAATCCGAAAGATCTTCAAGAGGATTTTCGGAAAGCTCCGCGCGCACAAATTCAAAATGCGTCGTGCCCGATATCACCGCCGCGGCGAGGGCGGAATCGTTTCCGTCGCCGATCGACAGCGAAAGTCCGTCGGGCGTATCGAAATATTTTCCGTTTTCTTCGACAAAAGAGAGATTTTTTCCGACGAGATACGAGATCGCCGACAAAAGCGACGGATACGTATCCTGCGCATTTTCACGCATGGCGTCGGCATAACCGTTTTGTGTCGAATAGGTATAGATCGGGACAGTATAAATGCGCGTATCGGGTTTTGCGGCAAAGGTGATATCTTTTGCCGCAAGGTTTTGCAGTGCCTCCGCCGTCATATCGTTCGGAAGATGCGACGCGGAACGCGCCTCACGATAAAGCGCGCCGCCGACGATAAGATCGATCAAAAGAAGGATGACGATCAAAACACGACTTGTCGAATGCCAATTCATGCGCCGTTCCCTCCGTTTCGTCCGTTCGCCGCGCTTACCGCACTCGCGGCGTTTTCCGTATTTTCCGCGTCGCCCGTATTTATGCCGTCCGTGCTTTCGTTTTTGTTCCCGTTTTCGTCGCGGTTTACGGTGTCCGCGCCCTGTGCAAAAAGGAACGCATAACGCGCCGTATACGCCGCTTCGGGTTCGTCTCTTGTATAAACGGGCGAAAAGGCGATCGGTATGCCGTCCGCTTCGCTTTGTTCCGCTGCGGTCACGGCGAACAAAAGCCGTCCCGGAATATCGCCGAAGGTGCTTTCGAGCAACATAAACGTGCGGCAGGAGACCGTTGCCGACAAAAGCGCGTTCTCACCGAACGTAAAGCTTGCCGCGTCCCGTACGTCGTCGATCGAAACGCCGTTTGTCACATAAGAAAAATTCAGAGTCAGTTTTCCGTCTTTATAAGAAGCCGAAGTCATGCAAAAATCGGCACAGCCACCGTATTGGGTGGGATTCAGGCTTTGCAACACGGTATACGCGGCGCAGACTTTATCCGAAAAGCTTCCCGTCGCCGTTTGGCGTGCGCAAAGCGTCGAAACGGGAATGCCCCCGCCCGAAATGCCGGTATAGGTGATATTGCCCTCCGAAGAAATGCGCAGTTCGCCCGAATCCTCGACGTAGGTGATATACGAATTGCGCGTTACAAAAAAGCGCGTGCTGTTGACGTTGAAGCCGAAGCTTCCGAGAATCGTTTCGACATCGCCGGAGCCTTGTGTAAGAAAGTCTCCGCTTGCATTATATGCGGCAAGATTCGGCGTCGTTACCGAGCTGTTCAAAACGGCATACCGCCGCACGGTGTTTTCGAGGCGGGCAAAGGAAAATTCGGTCATCCCTTCTTTTCCGAGATAAGCGGAAAAGGTGTCAAAGGAAAGCGTCGTGCGGTCGGATACCGTAAGCACCGTGAGCTCGCCGTCGCGATCGAGCGCCGCTCCGCCGACCGCCCCTCCGTCGCCGCAGAAAATAAACAATTCCCGAACCCCGTAGGCTTCCTTTTCTTCACCGAAGGATTTTCCCGTAAGCAAGGGATAGATCGCCGCCGCGGGAATTTCGTCGGGAAACGTGATATAAACGGCGTTTGCGTTTCCGTACAGCTCACGCTCAAGATACGCTTCCTTTGCCGCGTCGGAGGAAAATTCGGGGCGGGAGGAAAAGGCGTTGCCGCCGAAAAGCGCCAAAATAAACGGGCGGCTGTCACGCACAAGCTCTTCGCGCGTTTCAAAATCCTTCGGCGCGACCTTTTTTCCGTCGGACAAAACGCCGATAAACGACGGCGTTAAAAAAGAAGTCTTTTTTTCGCCTACCGCGTCGGAATAATCCGAAAAATTGCTGTGCATGGCGTCCAAAAGAGGAAGTCCGCCGTAATGCCCGCGGTTTTTTAACAGGCAGTATTGCGTGAACATCACGATCAGCGCCGCCGTCAGTAAAAACAGAAGCGTAAGCTCGCAATAAGCGGCAAGCTTTTCCCGTGTCCGTTTTTTCTTTGTATCCTTTGACATTGCAGCCATTGCAACAAACGCCTCCTTTCCCCCCCTGCGGGGAGCATTGCCGCCCCTGCGGGGAGCGGTTGCCGTGAAGTTGAATTCCGATGGTCGGAATTCAACTTCACCCTACCTTTGTTATGTCGGTGATAATTTGACTTAACCGTGTTATGTTTACATAAAATTTTGATGCGTAACAGAGCCTTCCGCACTTGATCGAAGATCACAGTGTTGCGAGGGGAAGGGGGACCGCGTAAGCGGTGGATGAGGTGCCGCCTGCGCAGTAGGCGGAGCCTCAAAGACAAAGTTCGGTGAGGCAGAATTTTATGTTGTGTGGTGAAAACGTACGCTCGAGGTTATGTCAGCAAAAATCGTTACTGCGCATTCGCCCATGCCCTTGGCACGGGCGCACGGGAATATTTTGCCGCAGGCAAAATTTCTCCCACATCACAAAGTGATGTGGCACTTTCGGCACTTCGTGCCACCTTTCATTACGCATCGAAATTCCATGTCAACATAACATGGGTAGGGCAAAATTTCGCCGACATGGCAAGGGTAATGTGAAATTGAATTCTGACCATCTGAATTCAATTTCACGGCAATACTTGCCGTAGGCGCGATTCTTAATTTATTATACTCCCGAACGGCGCAATTGTCAATCGAAGAAAGAAAGTACGATGTGGTGAAAATCAGGGCTTGTCTTCTTTTGCGGCATTATTTTCATCATGCGCACGTTTGCCCGAGATCATCGACAGGGCGCGGTAAAAATTCGAAAGGCTCGAAAAACCGCATTCACCCGCGATGTCGGCGCGGGTGCGATCGGTCGTGCGCATAAGCTCCTGCGCGCGTTCGACCCGCTTCACGGTGATGTATTCAAAAGGCGAAACGCCGTAAAATCGCCTGAAAACGCCGCAAAAATAAGTGCGGTTCATGCCGCAGACCGAGGCAAGAGAAGCAAGCGTTATTTTTTCGGAAAGATGTTCTTCGATATAATCGGTCACACGGCATAAATTTCGATCGGGCAAAGACGGTGCGCGGTCGTGCGTAAGGTCGATGTAACCGTAATCGCGGCAAAGCGTGAGCAAAATATCCGAGAGCAGATTGCGCACGCACAGCCCGTATTCGAATTTTTGCTCCTGCAGTTCTTCCTCGATTCGTCGGATTTTTTCGGCGATTTTCGCCGTTTGCGGATTGTTCCGCTCGATCCGATTTTCAAAACGCGGCGAACGGTCGCAAAAAAGCCGCCAAAGCGACGGACTGCCCAACCCCTCGCCGGACCAGACAAAGCTCGGCTCGAAATGGATATTCGTCACGTCGAATTTTTCGTCCGCGCAGACCTCAGTGATACAGTGAAGCTCGTCCCCGCGAAAAAGAAAAATATCGCCCGCGGCGAAAGAAAAGGAACGGTTTTTGACTGTGTAGACCCCCGTCCCCGACCCGATGAGCGCAAGCTCGCATTCGGTGTGATGATGGGGCAAAAACGGCCGTCGGAATGCACAGACCGTCGAATGATAAAGTGTGATGCGCGGCTTTCCCGCCACGTCTTTTTCGCACAAATACCCGTATTTCATTTTTCTCCTTCCCCGCCGCTGCGCGGGGCGTTGCGGCAAAATAGGATTCTGATGATCAGAATCCTATTTTGCGGTAAAACTCGCCGTAGGCGCGGCAACACTCACCGTAGGTGCGAAATCGAATTTCGACCACTGAAATTCGCATTTTGCGGGAACACTCACCGTAGGTGCGAAATCGAATTTCGACCACTGAAATTCGCATTTCGCGGGAACACTCACCGTAGGTGTGAAGTTGCATTCCGACCGGCGGAATGCAACTTCACGGCAACTGCTCCGCGCAGCGGCGCCGCCAGGCGCGTTAGGGCAGATAGTAGTATACGCCCGCACAGTTTGTTTCGCCGATAATGCTGCCTTCGCTTTCGGCGGAAATAAGTGCTTCCGCTTCGTTTTTGTAGTAATAGATGCTTCCGCAATAGTACGCGAGCTGTTTTCCGTAGTCTTGGATATAAAGATTTCCGTCAAAGGTGAGGTTTCGTTCGCTTGCGTTGGAATTCAGGCGGAAGATCGGTCCCTGCGAACGGAAGAAAATGTTGTTCTTTGCAAGGAAATTGCTCGTTTCCTCGGGGACGTTCGAAAGTCCGAAGCTGTTATAAAGCGTTGCGCCCGTGCGGCGGAATTCGCTTCCCCAGCCGTAGCCGCCCATACGGATAATGTTTTCCTCAACCAAAACATTGCGCGTTATGCGCGAGTGTGCCCCTTTACACGGCGCGTTGTAAAATTCGATCGACCAGTGGCAGTATTCGCAAAGATTCTTTTTATAAAGAATATTCTGCATCATCGTATTGCCGCACGAAGTACTCGAGGTCTGATGCGTTATGGCGGTATCGTAGATCTGATAGATCCAGTTGTTTTCGACACGATAGCCGTCAACGCTTCCGTAAATTTCGATCGCGTTACCGTAACCGGTGGTGTTTCCGCCCGAGAAGCCCTTTAGGATCGAGCCGCCGATCCAGGCGAAAACGCAGTTCGTCACGGTAAGATCGCTCGTTCCGGTAATGCCGGTATAATTGCCGTTTGCGTCGTATTTTGCGAAGCCTCCGCCCGCGCCGACGCCGTGCGAACCGCCGTAAAGGAAGTGAAGATTATCGACGTGATTGCCCGTCGCGGGGGTAAAGAGGTTCGACTGCGTGCCGATCTCGATGGAAGAAAAACGGCTTCCCGGGTTTCCGTGCGCACTGTAAAGATACAAGGCGTTCGTGTTCAGATCGGAATAGAATTGCAGATCGCCGTTCAGCTGATTCTGATTAAAGAACATTTTGCCGTAATAATCCACGCCCGAAATGCGTCTTTTGCCGACGATCTCGTCATAATTTCCGATATCGGTGACGTCGTGATCAAAAGCAATAATGCCGACATTGTCCAAAATGCCGTCCAGTTTGTAGACGTTTTGAATGCCCGTTTCTTTCCAAAGATTCGGGTCGGCATAATTCCGCTGCGAACCGTTGATGATGGGCTTTGCGCCGGAGCCGTATGCCGAGTAGGTAACGCCCCGCTGTCCCGTGATCTTTCCGCGGAACATATCGCCGCGGCGGAAGAGCACCGCGTCGCCCGACGAAAGAGAGGTATTTCGAACCTTATTTATGGTTTGCCATGCCGTCTCGGGGGTTTTTCCGTCGTTTGCGTCGTTTCCGTCCGCCGAGACATAATAAACGTTCGAAAAGCCGTCGGTCGAAATGTTTTCGCTGTTCAAAACATCCTGTTTATACCGCGCGGTCTTGACGTTTACTTCGTTTAAGATGCTCTGCGGGATGAATTCGATTCCGTTTTTCTCGGCGATAACGCCGCAGATCCGGGTGCGGAGATATTCCTCGGCGCGGGCGGATTCCTCCCCGCCCTCCAGCGCCGCAACGGCGGTCTTGAAAACGTTCGAGGAATATTCGTCGCCGTAAATCGTGACAAGGCTGCCCGAGCGGGAATAGTAATTGAGATACGGACGGACCGTATAACCGTATTCGTATTTATCCTCGGTAATGCCCGTAACGCAAAGGGTATAGCGCTGAATATCGCCCTCCTGACCGAACAGCCGCAGTGCGGGAACGGTCTTGGAGCGGTAAGTCTTTCCGCGGTAAACGTAATCGGTGTCGCACAAAAGCTCGCGCCCCGCAAGCTTGTCGGTGGGAAGAACCGCCGCGCCGTAGCCCGTGTCGGAGTTTGCCGAATGGCTCATCATCCAGCCCGCGTGCTTTTGATCGCTCGAGGCAAAATCACCCTCCGCCGTGACGCTCGCTTCCATAACATAGCCGCCGTTCTTTTCGGAGAAGGCGAAAATGTCGGCAAGCGACGAGAGATTGATCTCCATCACGAAGCGCAGACCCTGTGTTACGCCGCTCTCGAGCGGCAGACGCATCTGAACGCCCGCAACGACAAATTGATGGTCGTCGACCGAGCGGCTGAAGGCGTAATATTTTGCATAAAGAACACAGCTTTCACCGATAAGATCGCCGTCGCATACAAGCTCGGTAAATGCCTCGTCGCGGTACCAGCCCTCAAAGGCGTACCCGTCCTTTTGCGGAGCCGCTCCGAAATGAATCCTGCCCTGCGCGTCGATCGACAACATTCCGTAGGAGGAGGAGCCGCCGTTCAGATTCAGAGCATATTCGGTAAGCGGATATTCCGAACGGACATACGAAATTTTCACATCGGTGCGCGCCGGGAAGCGGAAGCGTCCGCCCTCGGAAAAGATGCTGTACGTGCCGTAGCGGATCAGTGCATAGTGATCGGGATCGGGATTGACGTCAAACATGCCGGGAATTGCTTTTCCGTTTTCATCGAGCGCATGGTCGACCCGTCCGCCGAGTCCCGAGAAGATGGTGTACCGCTTATCGCGCGGGGCTGCGGCTTCCGATATCGTGTTCGGAGCGGCTGCGCCGTAGTTGAAAATGAATTGATAGGTCGTGCTTTCGGAAGGATAAATCGGGCAGGTCGAAGCGTTCACCGAGCGGAGCGTTCCGCCGTTTACCGTGACGAGCAGACTTCCGCCGAGCGAAACGCCCGTGTGGTTGTTGAGATAATGATCCGCTCCGACGTTCATCGCGCGGACGATCGTGTCCCGTTCGATCTCGATCGAAAGATCGCCCTCAACGCCGTCGGCACGGTTCGTCACATAGCCGCCGCCCGCATGAAGCGTTCCGATCGAGGTGCTTCCGTCGATAACGGTGTGACTCTGCGGTACCGAACGGTAGCTGTTGCCGGACGAATATGCACCCGCGTGGATCATATCCCCTTCCAACGACAGCCCTTTCCCGAAGGTGAGAAGGTGTTCGCGGTTGTTGAAATGGGACGAGGCGCCCACCGTGAAGAGAAGATCGTCAAAGGTCGTGTCGGCGGAGAGAAGAATGCCGCTATACTGCGCGAGGGTAAGCTCGGCGGTGCTGTCGCCGCAGCCCGTGATGTAAACGGGTTTTTTGTTCGGATAGGTTCCGCCCGCGTCGACCGTGCCGCGGATAAAGACCGTGCCGCCGATCGCCGAGAGAACGGTGAGCGCCTTATTGAGCGTCTTATACGGAGCGGCTTCGGTTCCCGCCGCGTTGTCGTCGCCGTTTTGGCTTACATAGCGGACATAGCTCGTCTTCAGCGTGCCGCTTTCCGCCGGAAAGGCGAGCGTCGCCGTAAAGCTTCCGTCGTCGTTCTGCGTGGGAACGGTCTCAACGCCGTTGAGCATGACCGAGGAAAAGTCGGTCGTGTCGGCACAAGCGCGGGGAGTAAGGGTGAGCTTTAAGGTGTAGTCGGTGCCGGCAAGAAAACGCTCTGCCTGCTTTGCGCCGTCATACCACCGTGCGACGGCGGTATAGGACGAAGAGGAAAAGCTCTTCTCCTCGGCGCGCATTCCGATGTAGGGTGCGGCGACCTCGAAGGCGGGAGAGATGATCTTTTCGCTCTCGAAAAATTCAAACGTATAGCTTCCGGGTGCAAGGGCGATATTGCCCGCGGGATAGACGATCTCCGTGCCGTTTTCGGCAAGGACGCGCACGCGGTTCTCGCCGTTTTTGCCGATCGCGGTGATCGTTCCCGCGATCATGCTTCCGTCGGAGGCGCGGGCGGGGTTTACTTCCCCGCCGTCGACGCGCAGAAGGTAGCTTCCGCCCGTCGATTCGGGGAGAATCGATCTGTCGGGGAAAATCGACGATTTTGTTCCGATCACATAGACCGCGCCGCCGATCGACGAGAGACGCGTCGTCGAGATCGCGCCGATCGTTCCGTTTCGCATTTTCAGAACGAGATTGCCCGCAATTTCGCCGTCGCTGTTGTTGTCGGTGTAGCCGTCAAAGCCGACGGTAAGCGTCGAAAGGTCACAGCCGACCGTGAAGAAAACATCGCCCGACACGCCGACGCCCGGTGTTTTCCTGTACGCGCCGCCGAGATACATGGAGTGAAAAACGGGGCTTTCGACGGTTACGTTTACGCTTGCGCTCGTCGCGTATTCGCTTCCGAAATGGGCATAAACGCCGCCCGTGCCCGCCGCCTTGGTAAGTCCCTTTCCGAACACGACCTCCTTATCGGTCGTGTTGACAAAGCTGTTGGCTTTCGAGCCCATCGCCATATATTCGAAGGTGACGGGCGTTTTGATGTTCAGCGGAACAAGATTGATGAGTCCTCCGTCGTATTGCGTCGAGCCGTCCTTTGCCGTCACGACAAGCGGACCGTTAAAGGTAAGATTTGCAAGACCCGTCGAGACAAGATCGGTCAGGATAATGCGCGAAACGCCGTAGGACGCCGCGCGCTCGAGCGCTTTTTCAAAGGTCTTTACGGGTGCGCCGTAACCGATTCCCGCAAGCGTGTCGTCGCCCACGGTGTCGCTGACATAAACGGCAAAGACCTCCGACTCGTCCAGCCAGACGGCACGGAAAACGCATTCCGCGTCGGTGTAAGCGGTGTCGCCCGCACGATAGATTCTGCCGTCGCGGCTCCAGCCGCCGAAGACATAGCCCTCGTTCGTCGCGCCGCAGGCGGGGAGCGTAAAGCCGACGTTCCCCTCGACGCTTTGAGACGTCATTTCACCCGCGCCGTTGTTCGGGTCAAAAGAAACCGAGAAAAACGTTCCCGCAAGGGCATTTTTAAAGGTGATGTCATAAAAGCTGTCGCCGGTCGGAAGGGTGTAAACGCCGTATTCGTTGCGATGAAGGAGCGTCGAGCCGATATACGGCGAAAGATGCGGGTCGTCGCCGACGATTTCATAGCCCAGCAGCGCGCCGCCGAATTTTTGCGGCGCGTAAACGGGGCGTGCCGTTCCGCCCGTGACGCGGTATTTGCCCGTAAGCGAGCTTGCCGTCACGTTCGGCAGCGCCTGCGCGTATTCAGCGTGATTGAGGATCAGAACGGCGCTGTTTTTCGGAAACGAGGAAAAGTCCGCCTGCGAGGAGATCGTAAGCGAGGCGCTTCCCGTCGCGTTTTCCGAAAGACTCTTGCCGTCGGCGATCACCGCGATGTTGTTTGCCGAGCTTTTTGCGGCGTAATAATTCGAGGAATTTCCGAAAACGAGCTTGGAGCCTGCGTCATATGTTCCGCCGTAAAGCTCAAAGAGAACGTTTCCGTTCACATTGCCGCCGAGAACGCTTCCCGTGAAAAGGCTTTTAATATTTCCGCCGTTTATGCGGTAGAAAACGTCGCCGTCGACGGTCTGATAAGAGCTCGCTTGGCATCCGTTGCGTACGGCACCGAACGCCGAAACGACCGTACCCGCGTTTATTTCACACTCGAAATTGCCCGTGACGGTGTACCCGCCGCCTGCCGAATACTGTCCGATCGGCGCGATCATGGTATAAACGCCCGTCGGCGAGGAAAGGGTGAGCTTTCCGTCGCAGAGATATTCGTCGTTGCGGCCGATATAAAGACCGGTGATAACGTTATTATTACCGTAAGGTTCGCTCTTTTCGATAACACAGCTCTCGCCGAAGGTGATGTGCGCGGCGGATTCGATCCAGCGCTCGTCGGCGTTCTGCGATTTCAGCGTGATGTTTTCAAAGGTGATGTCGCGCGCGACAAGCGAGCCGCTCGTATTCATAAAAACGCGGTCGCTCGTTCCGTTAAGCCCGCGGATCGTCACATGTCCCGCCGAGGGGTCGATGTTGTTCGGAAATTCCGCCGTGCCCGAGACATAGATCGTTCCGCCCTCGTCGCCGATCGCATAGAACGCGGTGGAAAACGAGGTGTGGATAAGGTCGGCGGGAAGTTCCGCGGGAGGATCGCCGACGACGACATAGCAGACCGTCTCGCCCGCCGTGTCGGGATACAGATAAAGATCCTCCGTCAGCTCATGCTCGCAGAAAAGGTGTCGGTCGGCTTTATAAAGCTTGTTTTTTGTACTGCGCCAGTTGCGGAGCGGCTTTCCGTCCTCCTTGATATAGGAGCGGGTCGTCTCGTAGTCTCCGACCGTCCATTCGTCGCGGAAAAGATAATCGTCGCCGCCGAGCGCCGCTTTCGCCGCGCTGTCGTAATAGCGCACAGCGCGGGTCTCGGCAAGGGTGCGGGGGTCGTTCTTCGAAAAGACGACTTTTTTTATGTACAAAACGTCGTTTTCCGAAAGCGCGCTCGCGGTAAGATCGCCGAAGGGGCGAAGACGAATGTGCTCGTAAACGGTGTTGTCGGTAAAGGAACTCGGAGAAAGCGACGCGAGCGCCGACAGATCAAAAACGGTGCTTGTCCACTTGTTCGCGCAAAGCTCGTCCTCCGCATAGATCGTCGCGTTGCTCCACGGAGTTTTGGTCTTGGTGTCGGCGTCCTGCGTAAAGCCGAGTGTAAAGCCGAAATGCTTTCCCTCGGCGGAGAAATCCGCCGTGTCGTAATAATAGACGACCTCGCAGTAACGGTAAATGTCGGTGTACAGCGTCGGAACCGACGAGGTGATGCTGTAGACGTTGTTTTCGGGGATCGTCGCCGAAGCGCCCTCGCCCGTATAACGCCGAATCGACACCGTGTCGGAAAAGTCGAAGGTCGTGCGTTCGATTTTCGCCGACTTTGCGTCCTCCGCCGCCAAAAGAAGGGAGAGGGGCAGCGCCCGTTTATCGGGGAGGGTGTTTCCCGCAGAGACGGAGAGCACAGTCGGCTCTTCGCCGTCCGCAAAAACCGTAAGGGCGGGGTTTGCCGAAAGCACAAGGCTTGCGGCGAGCGTGAGGCACAAAAGATTTTTTTTCATCTTGTCGCTCCTTTCCGAAACGTAAAACGGCGGTTTCTGACCTCTCGGCGCACAACTTTTTTGCGGCTCGATTTTCCCGTTTTGTCGGATTTTTCTTGCTACTATATTATCACATTCTTTTTTGTTTGTAAAGACGTTTTTTATGGATTTTTGCCTTGATATTTTGTACATTTTATATAAAACAGCAGGGTTTCGACTTTCTTCGTCTCTATTTTCTCTTTTTCGGCTTTAAATTTTCATTTTTGAAATTTGAAAATTCCTCTTGACAAGCGTTTGCGAACGTGATACAATACGACCATGTAAGAATTGTTTTCGCTTTTGCTTTTGCGAAGCGTTCGCCGAAAAATCCCCTTTTCGGGCACGGGAGAAACGCCATGAGTACTGCTTGTATCCGTATGTCGTTGATTCTAAGCACCGGTTCTCTGCTTCTTTTGAAGTCGAGTCATCGCGGTGCCGTTTGTGTTGCCCGAAAGACGCTTTTTCGCTGATTTTTTTCGCAAAAAAGCGCAGGGCGCTTTGTTTCGTATTTTCTTTTTCGAAACCTACGGTATTCCGCCGTGGGTTTTTTGCTTTTTATCCGCGGCAGAACTGTTTTCATTCCATTTTCAAAACCATTTTTAAAAGGAGAATCTTTCATGACTGTGAAAAAACTCTTTGTTACCGACGTCACCCTTCGAAAAATGCACGATGCGGGCGATTTTGAATTCGGCTTCCGCGACCGTCTCGAAACGGCGAAGCTTTTGGATAAAGTACACGTCGACGTTCTCGAGCTTCCGCCGATAAGCTCGCGCAGCGACCTTTTGTTCTGCCATACCGCTGCGCCGATCTTGAAAAACAGCACGCTTTCATGCAACGCGGGCTTCTCTCCCGACGAAGCGAAAGCGGCGGCGGAGGCGCTGGCGGCAAGCGGTTCGTTCCGCCTTTATTCCGCCTTTCCCGCGTCGGTGGTGCAGATGGAATATGTCCTGCGCAAAAAGCCCGCCGCCGTTCTCGAGCTGATCGACGCCGTGACGGCGAAGAACGCCTCTCTTTGTGAAGAGAGCGAGGCGGTCTTTTCCGACGCGACCCGCGCCGAGCGCGAATTTTTGTACGAAGCCGTGCGAAAAGCGATAGGCGGCGGCGCGAAAATCATCACGCTTTGCGACGACGCGGGAAATATGCTGCCCGACGAAGTGACCGATTTTGTCCGCGAGGTGATCGAAAACACCGCCGAGCGCTCCGACGTTCTTTATCAATTCGACTGCGCCGACAAGATGGGACTCGGTTCGGCGCTTGCCGTTGCCGCCGTCAAGGGCGGTGCGGGCGGCATCAAGACTTCGTTTGCGCCCGAGGGCATTTCGCTTTCGCCCTTTGTTAAGCTGGTCGCCGACGCGGGCGACCGCATCGGCATCCGCACCGACGTCGACCGCACGGCGTGCGGCCGCGTTTCCGAGAAGATCGCCGAGATCACGCGGGGAAAGGACGAAAATACGCCTTTTTCGGGCGGTGTGCGCGATAGTGAAAATGCAAACGCAAACGCAAATGAAGGAGCGCGCGCTCTTTCGGGCGCGGATACGGCAAAGACCGTCCGCGAAGCCGTCGAAAAGCTGGGCTACGAGCTTTCCGAGGAGGACAGCGCACGCGTTTACGAGGAGTTTTTAAAGGTCGCCTCCAAAAAATCGATCTATCCGCACGAGCTGGACGCCATCGTCGCGTCGGTCGCGCTCCAGGCGCCCTCGACCTACAAGCTCAAGAGCTTTGTCATCAACAACGGCAATGTGATCGGCGCGACGGCGCACATCGAGCTTTATAAGGGCGACACGATTCTGTCGGGCGTTTCGATCGGCGACGGTCCGATCGATGCGGCGTTCCTCGCCATCGAGCAGATCATCGGACATCATTTCGAGCTGGACGATTTCCAGATTCAAGCCCTGACCGAGGGCAGAGGCGCAGTCGGCTCGTCGATCGTAAAACTGCGCGCCGATTCGGGAAGACTCTATTCGGGCAAGGGCGTTTCGACCGACATCATCGGCTCGTCGATCAAGGCATACATCAACGCGCTCAATAAGATCGCGGCGGGAGAGTGAGTTTCGCGCACAGCGAAATAGCCCGCTTGCGCGGGCAGCGAAATGCCGCCTTACGGCGGCGCTAAATAGTGCGCTTTGCGCACAGCGAAATAGTCCGCTTCGCGGACAGCGAAATAGCCCGCTTGCGCGGGCAGCGAAATAGTGCGCTTTGCGCACAGCGAAATAGCCCGCTTCGCGGGCAGCGAAATTGTCCGCTTCGCGGACAGCGAAAGGAGAAATAATATGAAGCTTTCCTTTTCCACCAACCACCGAAGCGCGAAAAGCGTTTCGGATTTCATAACCGAGGCGGTTCGGTACCGTTACGACGGGATCGAGCTGCACGACATTTATTCGGTCAAAGAAAACTACCGCACGGTCTACCGCGCTCTCATCGAAAACCGTCTTTCGGTTCCGTGCATCGACGCGGCGGGAGCGCTTTCGGAGGACAACGGCAAAGAGGCGCGGGAATGTCTCTTCGCCGCCGAATCGCTTCGCTGTCCTTATGTCCGAGTCAAGGCGGGCAGGAACGACGCGGCGCTGCTTGACGAGCTTATTGCGGAAGCCGAAAAGAAAAAGATCACGATCCTGATCGAAACGGTCGGCGATTTTGCGCACACCGACGAGCTTTTGACCCTTTTGAACTCTTTTGCCTGCGACAATCTCGCCGCGCTGTGGGATCCCTTTTACACCTGTCTTGCGGGCGAAAGCCCGGAGGAAAGTCTTAAAAATCTCGGCGCGTACATAAAGCACGTACACATAAAGGACGCCGACAAAAAGGGACGCGAAGAGCCGGTCGGCGAGGGCGTTCTGCCCATTCCCGACGTCATCGACGCACTGCGCTCCATCAACTACGACGGTTTTGTTTCATGCGAATGGGATCCCGCCGCGGCGGACGTTCCGATCGACATCATTCTGCCTCATTTCGTAGGCTATATGTCGCGCTTTGACGATCCTGCCCGCCACAAACGCAGTCTTTATGAGGACAAGCGGCACACGGGCAAATTCATCTGGAAAAAAGACGCGCTCATCGAAAAGACCTTCTCGCAGGTTCTCGACGAGGTCGCCGAGACCTTCCCCGATCAGCTTGCCTTTAAATACACGACGCTCGATTACACCCGCACGTATCGCGAATTCCGCGACGATGTGGACGATTTTGCCCGCGCGCTCATCGCGCTCGGCGTTCGGGCGGGCAGTCATGTCGCCGTGTGGGCGACCAACGTGCCGCAGTGGTACATCGCTTTTTGGGCGACCGTCAAGATCGGCGCGGTGCTGGTGTCGATGAACACGGCGTACAAGATTCACGAGGCGGAATATCTTCTGCGCCAGTCGGACACCCACACGCTGATCCTGGTCGAAGGCTACCGCGATTCGCATTACTGCGACATCATCGCCGAGCTTTGCCCCGAGCTTTCGGGAAAGCCGTCGGGCGCGCCGCTCCATGCCAAGCGCTTGCCGTTTTTGCGCAATGTCATCACCGTCGGCTACCGTCAGGACGGCTGTCTCACCTTTGAGGAAGCGCTCGCAAAGGGAAAAAGCGTCCCGCAGGAGGAAGTCAGCCGCATGGCGGCGGCGGTCAACATTCACGACGTCTGCAATATGCAGTATACCTCGGGCACGACGGGCTTTCCGAAGGGCGTCATGCTCACCCATTACAACATCGTCAACAACGGCAAATGCATCGGCGACCGCATGGATCTTTCGACTGCCGACCGCATGATGATCCAGGTGCCGATGTTCCATTGCTTCGGCATGGTGCTTGCCATGACCGCCGCCATGACGCACAGCGCGACGGTTCTGCCGCTGCCCTATTTCTCGCCCAAGCCCGCGCTTGCGTGCATCAACGCCGAAAAGATCACGGCATTCCACGGCGTTCCGACCATGTTTATCGCCCTTTTGGAGCACAAGGACTTCGAAAAGACCGATTTTTCGCACATGCGCACGGGAATCATGGCGGGTTCGCCCTGTCCCATTTCGGTCATGCGGCAGGTGGTCGACAAAATGCATATGAGCGAGATCACCATCGTATACGGACAGACCGAAAGCTCGCCCGGCTGTACCATGAGCTCGACCGACGACCCGCTTGAGGTTCGCGTTTCGACGGTCGGCGGACCGCTGCCCGAGATCGAATGCAAGATCGTCGACCCCGAAACGGGAAAAGATCTTCCCGACAACGTGACGGGCGAATTCGTCGCGCGGGGCTATAATATTATGAAGGGTTATTACAAAATGCCCAAAGCGACCGCCGAAGCGATTGATAAAGACGGTTGGCTGCACACGGGCGATCTGGCGCTGCGCACCCCCGAGGGCAATTATCGGATTACGGGACGGCTCAAGGACATGATCATCCGCGGCGGCGAAAATATTTATCCGAAAGAAATCGAAGAGTTTATTTATACCCATCCCAAGGTCAAGGACGTTCAGGTCATCGGCGTGCCCGACGAGCAGTACGGCGAGGAGATCATGGCGTGCATCATCCTCAAAGAGGGCGAGAGCATGACCGACGAGGAAATGAAGAGCTACATTCGCGATCATATGGCAAAGCACAAAGTGCCGCGCTATATCGATTTTGTCGATTCTTTCCCGATGAACGTCGCGGGTAAAATCTTAAAGTATAAAATGCGCGAGGACGCCATGCAAAAACTCGGCATTAAAAAGGTCGAGGGCATCACGGCGCAGTAAAACACATTCCGTAATGTGCACATTCCGTAATGTGCGCATTCCGTAATGTGCGCATTTTGTAAGAACGTTTTATTTTATAATTCGCAACATATTTTTGTAATTTTTGTCAAAAAATCTCGAATTCTATCGAATTTACTGTTGACTTTTTTCACATTTTGTGTTACAATGCAAATGTAAAAGAAAAAAGGAAGGCGAGGGGATAACCATGGTTATGACAGCGGTTTTGGCAAGCGGTCTTGTCCGTCTGCGGCAAAGCACGCGCCCTTCGCGCTTTTTCGCCTGATTCTCCGACGCCGTACACAGACACAAGCCGCTTTCGAAAACCGGAAAAGCGGCTTGTGTTTTTTGATGATGAACGACGAAAGGAGTTTATTATGGCAACCTTTGCTTACCTCAACCCGACAGGAAGCAATTTAAGCAATACAAATCTTACAACAGGAACGTGGACAAGATTGACATTTACAAGAAACAACCGCCCGATACTGTATACAAATTACCCCGAAGCTCTTATGGAGCATGATGATACCGGCAATCCGGACGATACCAAAGGCTATGCTTTGGCAGATAACGGATATTATATCAACCGGCAAACGGTATCTGCCGGCGAAAAATTCACTTTTGACTATCAAACAATTGTTGCCGCTCACGGTTCGAGCATAACATTTCATGAATGGAGTACAAACAATTATACGTGACGTTTTTCCGAAAGCCTAAACAGAAAGCATTTCCTGAACATTTTCTTTACAAGGAAGGATGATTTCCATGCAGAAAAAAAGAACCGCGTTTGCGCTTGCTCTTACCCTTTCGTTGCTTCTTTTGTTTTCAAGTTTTCCCGTGAGCGCTTACAATTTTATCGATGACCCGCCGACGCTTGCGGCGTGGATCATGGATACTCTCGGTCTCGGAGACAGCACGGATTACAGTGCCGTTTCCTCCGTTTCGATCATAGACCTTTCCTACGGATGTTACGCAAGAAAGTGGAAGCTGTCGAGCGAATCGATCACGGCTCTGCTCAAAGAAGCGGAAAAGTATACCGTGGATTACAAAGGATATAATTGCGCGCAGGAGTATCCCGAAAATACGCTTTATCCTTTTAAGAAAATGGGAAAATACTCCATTAATTTTGGGGCGGAAAAAGCAGACGACACGGAAAAAGACGGATACGCGCCCCTTGTTCTTACGCAAAAGGGCGGCATTGTAACCGCGCCGCTTTCGTTTTTGGCCTCTCGTCCCCACTTTACCGAACATCCCGATTTTCATGTTGACGAAAGTTTTGTCGCCTTTTTGGATACCTTTTTAAACGAAAACACAGAAGGGTTTTCCCCGGGCTATTCAAGTTGGGCGACCGAGCCCATACGCCGCGCGCTGTCGGAGGAATGGATTCCCTATCATCGAGACGAGCCGACGAATATTCTGTACAGAGACTTTTGGGAAGATGCGACGCGCAAGGAGTTTTGCATTCTCGCCTACGGTTTTCTCGTCAAAATCGGGAAAATAAACCCCGACACGGTCTACGAAAACCCCTTTACCGACGAAAGCGACCATTCGGTTGCGGCGCTATCGACGCTCGGCATTATTAAAGGCACGAGCGACACGACCTTTTCGCCGTACGAAACCATAACGCGCGAGGAAGCGGCGACGATTCTCGACCGTCTTGATACTTTTCTGAATGAAAAGCAAAACGGCGAAACAGCCGCACCCGACGAACTTTACGCCGACGACGCGGCGCTTTCCGACTGGGCGCGCGAGAGCGTTTACCGTATGCGCGAAGAAAAAATCCTCATCGGAAAAGACGGCGGAAATTTCGCCCCGCGCGACAATTTCACGCTCGAGCAGTCGATCACGGCGCTGCTGCGGCTTTGCGGATAATAAGCTTGCCGCAATGTGTAACCACAAAGGAGTAACCCGATGTACAAGAAGATCCTCACCTTATTTTTAGTGCTTTTTCTCTTTTGCGGAACGATTCCCGTTTCGGCTTCGGATTCGGACGGGGAATATCACATTTCCGATTGGGCGCGGGAAAATATCACAACGCCGCTTGAACGTTTTCCGTTCACCGATTTTCGGCGTGACACAACGCGGGAGGAGTTTTGCGACCTTATCGTCACGATTTTTTCCGAATACGGCTTTACGCTTCCGATGAACGTAATAAAAGAAAATCCCTTTACCGACACCGAAAACCCGAATGTTGTCACGCTGTACAACGTGAAGCTTCGTGCGGCTATTTTCGAAAACGTCATCGTGCAAGGAAAAACCGAAACGGAGTTTTGCCCCGACGACCCGATCACGCGGCAGGACGCGGCGTGTATTTTGTTCCGCCTGTATTATAACGGTCATCCCGAACAACAGCTGAACAAGAGACCGCCCGTCGGGACATTTCTCGACGAAGACGAATTCTCGTGGTGGGGATTCACACCGATCTACATTATGGCGTCCCGCGGAATCGAAGTTATGGTCGGTGACGGGGACAATCGGTATTATCACCCGTATAAAAACCTCACGCGCGAACAAGCGATCCTTGCCGTCGAGCGTCTGTGTCCGCTTATGCGCGTCGTGGAGGAAACCGTTACCGCCGTCTCGGTGCGGGATCTCGACCGACCGAATGTTTCGTGGAATTTGCCGTCGGAGGATTGGGAGGAACTGATTTCGCTGTTAAAAACGGTCACTTTGCCGGAAAAATCGCCGCCCGAAATAACGGGAAAAGAAAAATACAAAATCGATATTTACTACCGTTCCGGCTACGAGTACAGAGCGGGTCTTTCCGTGTACGATGACGGACTTTTACTTGTCGCCGCTTGGGGCAAAAACACCGGCAAGATCTATGAGATTCCGGATTATGACGGCTTTTGTCTCGTCCTGAACCGCATGATCGACATTCAGCCCGTCTCGGCTCAAAATCTTTCCCTTACCGACATTGTGACCGATATCGAGTACATCAGTGTCGGCATTGACGATCAGCGGCATATAAGCTGGAATTTGTCGAGGGCAGAGGCAGACGAAATAAACGCGATCCTGTCGGCTTTTGACAACCGAATTTCGGAAAATGTGCTTTCGGGAACGGGTTGGTTGGGCAATCCGAGATATAATTTAGACTTAACCGTTCGGAGTAATTCCACTCGGTCCATACCCGTCCGCGTGTATGACGGCGGGTATCTTACAATCGACGAAAATAGGGAAAACCGCGAAATTCGCGCTCTTTCGGATTACGTCGGGTTTTGCTATGCGATGGAAAAAGAACTCAGCACCCGTTCGGTAGGATACGCAACAACTCTTCCGTCAAAGCAAAAGACCCTTGATGTCTCCGACTGGGCAAGAGAGCCTTATGATCGGGCGTGGAATAACGGGTTGATCCCGAAATACATGGAGCGCGGTTTTATGACCGACAAGATCACCCGCGAACAGTTTTGCGATGTGCTGATATTGCTTTTGCAAAAGCAAGGAGCGGCGGAGGGTGAGCCGAGCGGCGAGACAAACTTTTCGGACACGCGAAACGAAGATGTGCTGACCCTTACGCAAAAAGGTATTATTCGCGGCAAGAGCGACACCGTCTTTGCCCCGAACGATTTTCTGACCCGCGAGGAGGCGGCGACTATTCTGCAACGCACCCTCGGCTGTTTGGGCGCGGACGTGCAAAAGCCTTCCGATCTCACTTTCTCCGACGACGCGGACATTTCGGATTGGGCAAAAGAGGCGGTTTATGCTCTGAACGGCGAGGGAATTTTGCTCGGCACTGCCGAAAACAACTTCTCCCCGAAAAGCAATTTCACCAAAGAACAAGCCGTCGTCACCGTTTTGCGGATTTATGACCGCCTACGGGAAGAAAAGACTGCGGACGAAGAATCATAAGCGATTTTTATGAAGAAAGAAGGAGTGATTCCCATGCAGAAAAAAAGAACCGCGTTTGCGCTTACGCTTGCTTTTCTCGTTGTATTTTTATCCCTTACGTTTGCCTCCGTCGGCGCTTCGAGTGAAAACGACTATCCTCTCCGTGACCTCCGAAAGGATCAGATCGATTCGGGCGACCGTATTCGGGACATTTGCGCGACCTATACGGGGAGCAAACTTTCCGAACAGTGGCTTTTGACGGGAGACATTCTTGCCGAATTTGTCGAAAAGGTTGGCTCGTACGTCGTTACCTCCGACCCCGCCGCCAAAACCGCGTCCGAAGAAACGTACCGTTATTGGGAGCAGGAATACGGAAAATATTATCTTATCGTTCATTGGGAAAACGCGGCGGGCGAAGAAACCGATACCGATTACATTTTTATCGGCGCGCCCGACAGCACCTTTACCATGGCGCCGCGCTACATTGTCGCAAAATACCGCGGCCGTGATGTGTCGGTGAAGGACGCAGCGTATATTCGGGATTCTGCCTCGCTGATCGCGTATATGGACAGTGTTTTTACCTCCGACGCGCCGTATTGCACACGCGCTTGGTCGGATTGGGCGACGGATTATGTAAAAAAAGCGGATGCTTTGTTCCTGCCCGACGACCTTGCCGAAGCCGATCTTCGAGAGAATGCGACGCGCTCTCAGTTTTGCGCTCTCGCCTATAACCTTCTTGTTAAAACGGAAAAAATAAACCCCGACACGGTCTACGAAAACCCCTTTACCGACGAAAGCGACCATTCGGTTGCGGCGCTATCGACGCTCGGCATTATTAAAGGCACGAGCGACACGACCTTTTCGCCGTACGAAACCATAACGCGCGAGGAAGCGGCGACGATTCTCGACCGTCTTGATACTTTTCTGAATGAAAAGCAAAACGGCGAAACAGCCGCACCCGACGAACTTTACGCCGACGACGCGGCGCTTTCCGACTGGGCGCGCGAGAGCGTTTACCGTATGCGCGAAGAAAAAATCCTCATCGGAAAAGACGGCGGAAATTTCGCCCCGCGCGACAATTTCACGCTCGAACAGTCGATCACGGCGCTGCTGCGGCTTTATGACGCGGCGCGGAGCGGAACAAACGCGTAAACGTAAGCATAAACATAAGCACAAACATAAGCACAAACATAAACATAAACAACATAAGATCTTTTTGCGGTAAAGTCAAAAAACACAAGCGAAGCGGAGGGGCAAAGGCTCCTCCGCTTTTTTTGCACAAATTCACACAGACTTCACATTTCGGGTTTATACTAAGAAAAATGCCCGAGAAAAGCGAAGAATATTCCGCTTTTTTTCGGAAAAAACCCCCGAAAATGATTTTTTGACCCACGAAAGGAACAAAATTTTTATGAAAAAAACACTCTGTATGCTGCTTACGGCAGCCATGCTTCTTGCCGCGGCGGGCTGTGCCAAAAAAGACGAAAACCCCGATACGAAAGATCAAAACGGCGGACAGGGCAACGATCAAAACACGGAAACCGAGTACACCTTGCCTGACGTTGTCCTGACCGATTATGATAAAAAGACGGTCATGACCATCGGCGGCAAGGATATTTCCGCGTCGCTTTACCGCTATTATCTGCTCAATCTGCGCAGTCAGTACGACGGCGGAAACAGCGCTATGTGGGACAACAACGAAATGTCCGATTATGTCGAGCAGCAGGTCGTATCGTATTTAAAGGAATATGCCGCCGCCGAGGTTATGGCGGACAATCTTTCGATCACCGTTTCCGACGACGACAAGAAGGCGCTGGACAACTATATCGCGCAGGTCATTGCCAAGATCGATAAGGAAGAAAACACCTCGTATGCCGCCGAGCTTGAGAGCGCCAACATGACCGACGCCATGTTCCGCGCACTGCAGGACAACAGCCTTATACAGAGCCAGATCTATGTGAACAAATACCAAGGCACGGCGACCGACGAGCAGATCCTCGATTATGTTCACGAAAACTATGTCCGCGTAAAGCATATTCTCATCAAGACCGTCGACCTGGACGATGAGCAGAAGGCAGAGGCAAGAAGCCGCGCCGACAACGTTCTGGAGCGCGCCAAAAACGGTGAGAATTTCGAAGATCTTGTAAAAGAATACAGCGAAGACGGCATGGACCCCGACACGGGTTATTATTTCACCACGGGTCAGATGGTTCAGGAGTTCGAGGATAAATCCTTCGATCTTGCCGAGGGCGAGATCAGCGATATCGTCGAAAGCAAGTACGGTTATCACATCATCAAGAAATACGCGATGGACGACGATTATATCCTTTCGGACGAGACGCTCCGCAGCGCCGCCGAGGACAGCATTTGCGAGGAGGTTTTCCGCACGGCGCTCTCCGAAGTCGCCGACACGCTGGAGGTCGTTTATGCCGACGATTTTGAAGCGACCCGCGAAAAGATCCTGCTCGACAACGAAGCAAAGAACAACGCTTCGGATGAAAACGCGGAAAATGCGGCGGGTACCGACCATACCGATACGCCCGACGCTTCCGACGAAGGCACGGAAAAATAAGCTTCGCGACAGCGCAAAACAAAAACAATAAGAACGCAAAAGCGCCGCCCCGACAGGGAGCGGCGCTTGAATCATTTTGACGGACAAAGAGGGTTTGCGGTATAAGCCCTCTTTTATTTTGGCTTTTTCGAAACGCGCTCACGTCTTGACCGCCACGTTTTCCTTTCCCAATATCTCGCACAAAAGCGCGTACATCGTCTCGTTCAGTTCTATCGTTTCGGACGCGCGGACGAGTTTTTTTTCGCTCTCGAAATAGATAAAGACGGGGATTTCGCCCACGGCGAAAATGCTGAGCAATGCGCGCACCCGCGCAAAGCGCGGATCGTTTTCGTCCGCGAGACGAAGATACAGACTCTCCGCGCTCTCCGTGCTTTTCGTCCCGGTCGGATTTTCCGCCTCTGCCCCTTCTGCCGACGGTTCGGACGCGGCGGACGGCGCGACGGCACGCGAATACGTTTCGCCGTTTCTTTCGCGTTCTGCCTTTCTCTCGCGGGGGAGCTTTCTCACGGTCGGCTGCGGCATGCCGTTGGGCAGAACGGGGATGACCGTGCGCAAAATCAGCTTGGGTTCCTCCCGCGTTTCCTCGCCGATTGTGGTCTCCTTGACCGTAATCTCGCCCGAGAACGCCGCGACCGTGTCGGGATTCAGCTGCGAAGCAAAAGTCTCGAAGGTGTTCGAAAAGGCAATGACCTCGATCGTGCCCGTCATATCCTCCAATTGCAAAAACGCCATGCGCGCCTCGTTTCGCGTTACTTTGATTTTCTTTGCCGTGATTGTACCGAGAACGATCACGCGGTCGCGTTCATGATATGCGCCGCTGCCGTCCTCGCCGAAGGCGGCGAAAAGCTCGCCGATCGGCACGGTGCCGAGATTCTGCGCCGCCTCGGTATAATCGAGAAGCGGATGTCCCGAAAGATAAATGCCCGCCGTTTCGCGCTCCATGACCAAAAGCTCTTTGCGCGTAAGCTCGGGAATTTCGGGATATTCGATCGAAAGGGCAAGCTCGCCCTCCTCATCGCCCGACGAGAAAAGGTCGGTCTGACCCGTGATCTGCGAACGCATGCGGCGCGTCACCGTGTCGAGCGCCGACTCAAAGACCGACAAAAGCCGTGCGCGCGCGATGCCGAAGGAATCGAACACGCCGCATTTGATAAGGCTTTCGAGCATTCTTTTGTTGATGTCGGGCATGCGCAGAAGAAAATCTTCAAAGCTCTTGAAATTTCCGTTCTTTTCGCGCTCGGCGATCAGCTCGCGGATCAGCGTCACGCCGACGTTTTTAATAGCGCGAAAGCCGAAGCGGATACCCGTCTCCTCGACAGTAAAATCCGCGCCCGAGCGGTTGATGTCGGGGGGCAGAACGGCGATGTTCTGCTTTTTGCACTCGGCGATATAAAGATTTAATTTGCCCTCGCTCTCCAGATAGACCGAGAGGATCGACGCAAGATATTCCTTCGGAAAATGCGCCTTTAAATACGCGGTCCGATAGGCGAGAAAGGCATACGACGCGGCGTGGGATTTGTTAAAGGCGTATTTTGCAAAATCCGCCATGTCCGCAAAAATTTCCTCGGCGACCGCGCGCCCGACGCCGTTTTGCACCGCGCCCTCGATGAAATGGACGCGCTCTTTTTCCATGGCTTCGGTCTTTTTCTTCGCCATGGCGCGGCGCACAATGTCCGCGCCGCCGAAGGTGTACCCCGCAAGCGTGCGGCAGATCTGCATGACCTGCTCCTGATAAACGATACAGCCGTTTGTGACCGACAGAATATCCGCAAGACGCTCGTCGGCATAGCGGATGCTTTCGGGGTGGCGGCGGTTATTCAGAAATTTCGGGATCGAATCCATAGGTCCCGGGCGGTAAAGCGAAATGGCGGCGGTGATGTCCTCGATGGTGCGCGGCTGCATACGGCGCAGAAGATTGCGCATACCCGCCGATTCCAGCTGAAAAACGCCCTCGGTGCTGCCCTCGGACAAAAGAGTATAGGTTTTGTGGTCCGAAAGCGAGACGCGCGTAATGTCGAAATCGGGAATTTTTTTGCGCACGTCCTTTTCGGCGTGGTCGATAATGGTAAGATATTTCAGCCCCAGAAAGTCGATCTTGAGCAGTCCCAGATCCGCCACATCCAGCATGGTATATTGCGTCACGACCGAATCGTGATTGAGGGCGAGCGGAACATAATGCATGACGGGCTTATCGGTAATGACGACGCCCGCCGCATGCATCGACGCATGGCGGGGCATTCCCTCCAGTCTGCGCGAAAGGTCGATGAGCTTTTTGACCTTGTAATCCTCGTTATACAGGCGCGTAAGCTCGAGCGAGTGCGAAAGCGCCGTGTCGATGGTCATATCGAGCGACTGCGGCACCAGCTTTGCCACCGCGTCGGTCTCGGCAAAGGTAAAGCCCATGACCCGCCCCACGTCGCGAAGGACGGCGCGCGCCTTGAGCGTTCCGAAGGTGACGATCTGCGAGACGTGATCGGCGCCGTATTTCCGCGCCACATAGTCGATGACCTCGCCCCGCCGCTCATCGGAAAAGTCGATGTCAAAGTCGGGCATGCTGACGCGCTCGGGGTTCAGAAAGCGCTCGAAAAGGAGGTTGTATTTGATCGAATCGACGTCGGTGATCCCGAGACAAAAGGCGGCAAGACTGCCCGCGCCCGAGCCGCGCCCGGGACCGACGGGAATACCGTTTGTCTTGGCAAAGTGAACAAAATCGCGCACGATGAGATAATATTCGGCGTATCCCATTTCGCAAACGACCGAAAGCTCGTATTCGATGCGCGCGGCGTATTCTTCGCGGGGAAGTGCGATCCCCTGCTCCGCCGCCTCGGCAATGCGCCGATCCAGTCCCTCGTAAGTCAGCTTATAAAGATACTCTTTCGACGAAAGTCCGTCGGGCGGGGTGAAGGCGGGAAGATAAAGCTTTGAAAAATCAAAGCGGAAACTACAGCGGGAGGCGATTTTTGCGGTGTTTTCAAGCGCTTCGGGCGTGTCCGAAAAGAGTGCGTACATTTCCTCGCCGCTTTTGACGTAAAACTCCTCGGTCGGGAAGCCGACGCCGCTTTCCTCATCAAGACGCGTGGCGGTCTGGATGCAGAGAAGCGTTTTTTGCGCCTCGGCATCTTCTTTTTTGATATAATGCGCGTCGTTGGTCGCGACGAGCGGAATGCCCGTCTCACGCGAAATGCGGCGCAGGGCGAGGTTTACACGCTTCTGATCGGGAATGCCGTGATCCTGAAGCTCGAGAAAAAAATTGCCCTCCCCGAAAATATCCCGCATCAAAAGCGCTTCGCGCAGAGCGCCGTCAAAATCGTCGCGCAGGATGCATTTCGGAATGCGCCCCGAAAGACAGGCGGAAAGGGCGATCAGCCCCTCGCTGTGTTCGCGCAGAAGCTCGATGTCCGCGCGGGGCTTCGCATAAAAGCCCTCGATAAAGGCGGTCGACACGATATGGATCAGATTGCGGTAGCCCGTTTCGTTTTCGCACAGAAGAACAAGATGGCTGTAGTCGGAATCCTTTTTTTCCTTGTCGAAGCGGCTGTTCGGCGCAAGATAGATCTCGCAGCCGATGATCGGTTTTACACCGACCTTTTCGCATTCGCGGAAAAATTCCACCGCGCCGTACATTACGCCGTGATCGGTCACGGCACAGGCGCTCTGCCCGATGCTTTTAAGATGGGCGGGCAGTTCCTTTATGCGGCACGCGCCGTCCAAAAGGCTGTATTCGGTGTGGAGATGCAGATGTACAAAGTCCATAAAAACCTCTTTTGATCGCTTTTCTTTCTCCTTTGTGTTTTCGCGTCCCAACTTTCCGCGCGCTTTATTCCTTCGAAAGGGCGATAAGGCGGTTTAATCTTCGGTTGACGCAGGATTTCGTCACGGGCGGCGTATGCTTTTCGGCAAGCTCGCCGAGCGAAAGCTCGGGGTTTTCGAGCCGCAGTGCGGCGGTATACCGAAGCTCCTCGGAAAGCCCGTCCCACTCGCCGCGCGCCTTTAAGGCTTCGATCGCCTCCGACTGCTTTGCCACGGCGGAGATGTGCTTTTGCAGATTGGCGGTGTCGCAGTTGTTCAGGCGGTTGATGCGGTTGCGCAGATCTTTGGTCGCAAGGGTGTTGTAAACGCCGAGATTCTCCTGAACCGCGCCGATCGTTCCGAGAAAATCGGCGATGGTCTCGCTGTCTTTGTAATACACGACGTAATGCGAGCCGCGCTTGGTGTATTTTGCGGGGAGATTTAAATTTTTCAAAAACAAAAGAAGCTCGCGCGAAAGATTGAAATATGCGACGGTCATTTCGAGATGATAGCTTTTTTCGGGGTCGCTGATGTTGCCGCACGATAAAAACGCGCCCTTTAAAAATTCGATCCTGCAGCGGTCGCAGCGAAAAAGCTCTTCGCGGATACCGTAGGCAGTGCGCGCGTCGGACGGGACGAAATACGAGACGATCTTTTCCGCTTCCTCGCCGCGTATCGTCAGCTTATATTGGCTCGAAAGCTTTTCGACGCCGCCCGAAACGTCGAGCGCAAAAAGATTCCCGATCAGACGGACAATGCGCTCGGTGATCGCTTCGTTTTCGGTGACGTGGCGTATTTCGCGGAAAGTGAACGCCTGACCGAAGAGCAAAAGTCCGAAAAGATGCGCCGCCTTGCAGCATTTTTTCGGAAGCTTTTCGGAAAGCACAGCGTTTTTTGTATTCTGATTAAAAGTACGTTCGTTTTTATTCATGGTCGTTTTCCTGCGTTTTTTCGGATTTATCCCTTTATGATCTCGACTTCGGGTTCGAGCATGACCCCCGTTTTTTCAAAAACGTGTTCGCGCACCGCGCGGATGAGCGAAAGCACATCGCCGCTCGTCGCGCCGCCGCGGTTGATGAGAAAGCCCGCATGCTTTTCGGAAACGCTTGCGCCGCCGATCGAAAAGCCTTTCAGCCCGCAGTCCTCGATGAGCTTGCCCGCAAAATGTCCTTCGGGGCGCTTGAAGGTCGAGCCGCAGCTCGGATATTCGAGCGGCTGTTTTTCGCGCCGCGAAGCGAGAAGCTCGCGGCAGCGCGCCGTAATTTCCTCTTCGTTTCCCTCGCGCAAGGAAAAGGTCGCCTCGACGGCGCAGAGATCGCGGTTTTCCGAAAAGATCGTGTGACGGTAGGAAAACGCGCAGTCGGAAGCCGAAAGGCGCGAAAACGTCCCGTCTTTTTTCGAAAGCACCGTCACGTCCTTTACGATCTGCCCCGTTTCGCCGCCGTATGCGCCCGCGTTCATAAAGAGCGCGCCGCCGACCGTTCCGGGTATGCCGCAGGCAAATTCCAGCCCCGAAAGCCCGCGCTTTGCCGCTTCTTTCGAAAGATACGGAAGCATAACGCCGCAGCCCGCCGTGACAAGCGTTCGGTCAAACGTGAGCGGAGAGGTCATTCTCTTGGTAAAAATGACGCACAGGCGCGACGCGTCGTCGGGGAAGAGCAGATTGGAGGTTCCCCCCGCCAAAACGACCGAAAGCCCGCTTTCTTTCGCCTCGAAAAAAGCGTCTTTCAGCATTTCTTTGTTCTCGGGAAACAGCGCATATGCCGCTCTTCCGCCCGTTCGCATGGACGAAACGGCGGAAAGCTCGAAGTTTTGAAAAACGGTGTTTTCGGGAAGCGAAAAATGCATGGAAAAAATCCTCCTTCGACGGGAAAATCGGGGTTGACTTGCGGGGGAAGGTGTGATACGATTACGATATACGATGAAAAAAGTTTATGCCGCTTTATTTTGCGAAAAGGGCTTCCAAAAGCTCCTTTGCAAGCGTCTCATCGGCGTTGCCGAAGCACTTTTTAAAGCTTCCGTTGCCGTGATAGCGCGGGAGAAGCGCGGAAATTTCCTCTTGCGAGAGCGTAATGTCGGGCTTTTTCGAGTTCTCGCGGATAAGCGCGCAGAGCGCGTCGGTATCCGTCCCGAGCCTTGCGCAAAATTCACGATACGGTGTGGGGACTTCTTTTTCGTTATAGCGGAGAAAAGCGGGCAGATACGCGCCGCAAGCCGTTCCGTGCGCAACGCCGTATTTTTCCGAGAGAAAATAGCTCATGGCATGCGGAAACGCCGTTCCCGTGACGCTGATGGCAAGACCGCCGTAAAGCGACGCGATGTACAGTTCCTCGCGCGTTTCGTACGCGATCGGCTCATCGCCCCCGAGCTTCGGCAGTGCCGAGAGAAGAATCGAGACGCCGCGCAGGGCAAAAAGACGGGAAACGTCGTTTGCCGTGCGGTTGAAATAGCTTTCGATACAGTGCGCCAGCGCGTCAATCGCCGTGGAGCGGGTAAAGGAGAGGGGCAGCGACAGCGTGTACGTCGGGTCGCCGAAGGAAAAAGCGGGGAACAAAAGGTTGTGGCGCAGACTCTTTTTCAGCCCGTCGGTCGTGATGACCGCGACCGGCGTCACTTCGCTTCCCGTTCCCGCCGTCGTGCCGACCGCAACGATCGGAAGGGGCGGCGTTTTCCCGGAAAAGGCATACATTTCGGTGCTTGTCATCTTTTCGTCGGTCGCCAGCACCGCGATCGCCTTTGCCGCGTCAAGGGGCGAGCCGCCGCCGATGCCGAGAACAAAATCGGCGCCCTCGCGCAGGGCGGCAAGCGACGCCTCCTTGCAGGAGGAAAAAGTCGGGTTTTGTTCGATTTTGTCGAAAAGAGCATAGGAGATGCCGACCGAGGAAAGAGCGTCCTTTACGTCGTCGAGCGCTCCGCTTTTGACAGCGGAGGTGCGTCCCGTTACGATCAGCGCCTTTTTCCCGAGCGCGGTAAGAGACGCGGCGTTTTCTTTAAAACAGCCTTTGCCCGTAAAAAGGCGGGTGGGCAGAGTAAAATCAAGCTTCATAAGATTACACTTCGCTTTCTTGTTGTTCCTTATCCTTATAATTACCGTCCAATTACTATAATTATATACGAAAACAACAAAAAATACAAGAGCGCCGAGGGCGCGGAAAGGAAAAATTATGATTAAGAGAAAAGAGGAATTCACCCCCGAGCTTCGCGAGCACATGCGCGGAGGAGACGGCACGGTCGAGGTCACCAATTTCGTCACCGAAAAAGAGCTTTACGACAAGGGCAGACTTTTCGGAACCATCCGTCTTGCCCCCGGCTGCGGAATCGGCTATCATGTTCACGAAAAGGACAGCGAGCTGTTTTATATCTTAAAGGGCACGGCGGTCTATACCGACGGCGACGAGGAAAAAACGGTTGTCGCGGGCGACGTGACAATCACCCCCGCCGGTACGGGACACGCGATCTGCAACGAGAGCGGCGAAGACGTTCTTCTCGTCGCGCTCATCGTGTACGCATAAAACGGAAAGCATACTATAAAAGGAGTTTTTATAACGGACGAAAAGGCACTTTGGATCCGGCGTCCCGGTAAAAACGAGCCGTATCACCGTCTGCGCCTGCACACGGTCTGTCCGCCGTCGCGGCGTATCGCACCGCTTTTGCCGAACGGACCGCGCACGGTCGAAGGTACGCTGTGAGGCGGGAGTTCTGCCGATAACGTGATCGGCAAGTGCAGGCTGTTTGAAAAGAAAGGCATCCTCGGATGCCTTTCTCTCGCTGCGCCGCAAAGACGCGGACTTTTTTTAAGCGGAACGGATGAACAGAAAAAAAGTCCCGCGCCGTATGCATACGGCGCGGGACTTTTGTCCACTCTATGTAAGAATGTAGGAAAATTAGCCGGCTACTTCGTCTTCAGTATCGTCTTCGGCTGCTGCGTCTGCATCAGCGTTTGCGTCTGCATCAGCGTCTGCATCGGCGTCTGCGTCGGTATTTGCCTCTTTGTCCTCGGAATTATCCTCGTTTTCGACGTTCTCTCCTTCAACGTTGGTCTTAACATCGTCGTCGCCGTTCTTTTCGACGGGCTTATTGGTGCAAGCGGTTACAGCAGTCAGAACGAGCGCTGCAAGTGCAAGTGCAAGAAACTTTTTCATGATCTGAATCCTCCAAAAAATTGAAAAATAAACTTTTCAGCCGAAAAACCGCACACAACAAAGCAGCTTTACGGCGCGCAAGCGTTATTATAGCAACCGAAATTCGGCTTGTCACGGATATGGGACAAATGGGAATTATACGGGACAAATAACCGTTTATTTTGTAAGCATTCGCGAAAAAATTCGCATTTTGTGAAAATTGTCAAAAAAGAACACCTGCAAATTGTATAAATCTGCCATAGTTTACAACCGATCCGAAGAGAGCTCGCTCGGTTGCTGCGTGTTCACAAAATATTAACAAAAATTCCCGCGCGACCTATTGACAAAAGAAGAAAAGCGTGGTACATTATCATTGTTAGCAGTCGATGGCTTCGAGTGCTAATTCCAAAAACAAAAATCCGTGAAAAAGGAGTGAGCGGCTGTGGAATTGAACGAGCGGAAAAAGAAGATTTTAAAGTCGGTCATCGACGCGTACATTGCGTCGGGCGAGCCGGTCGGTTCCAAATATCTCACTTCCTACGGCAACATTTCCCTTTCCCCCGCCACCATCCGAAACGAGATGTCGGAACTGGAGGAAATGGGCTATCTCGACAAGCCGCACACCTCGGCGGGGCGCGTTCCTTCGGGCAATGCGTACCGTCTTTATGTGGACGAACTGATGGAGAGCTACCGCCTGACGATGGAGGAGCTGAATGTCATAAACGAGCTTGTCCGCTACAAAACGTCCGAGCTTGACAAAATCATTTCAAAGGCGAGCAAGATCATGTCGGATATGACGCATTATGTGACCCTTTCCTTTACGAAGGACACCGAAAACGACGACACCGAGCTTATCACACGTTTCGACGCGGTGCCGGTCGATAGCAGCAGTTTTCTTCTTGTGATGATTTTATCCTCGGGCAAAGTCCGCAGCGAACACATCAAAACCGACTGTTTTCTTACCGGCGATTCGACCGAGCTTTTAAAAACCGTCCTGAACGAAAACCTTGCGGGGCTTACGCCCGACAAAGTGACCGTGCCGCTGATCATGAAGACCGAGCGGCAGGCGGGAAGGCTTGCGCCGCTGATCAACCCCATCATCCGCGTCGCTTTCCGCTGTGCCGAAAAGGACGCCGACGGAACGGTACACATCGACGGGCTTTCCAATCTGCTCGATTATCCCGAGCTTTCCGAGCCGAGTCGGCTTCGTTCCTTAATGGATGTCTTTGACAAAAAGGCGGGAGAGCTGAAAAACCTTCTCTCCGAGCCGCAGGACGAAAAGAGCGCCGTTCCCGGTCTTGTTCCGCTTCGTGCGGGCGACGGGATGCGCGTTTACATCGGCGACGACGACGCATCGACGGCGCTTTCGGATACGAGCCTTGTGCTTTGCTCCTTCCCCGTGGGCGGAAGCGAAGCGGTTATCGGCGTTTTGGGTCCGAAGCGAATGGATTACCGCAAGGTCGTCTCCACTTTGCGCCGTTTCACCGAGACGATCGAGGAGAATTTGGATAAACCCGAGCGCACGTCGGAAACGGGCAAAAAGAACGGTGCGGACAACACGAACCGAACGAATGAAACGGAGGGATTCCATGACAATCAAGGATAAAGCGAAAGGAAACGAAAAGATGAATCCGAATACCGAAGAGATAAACGAAGAGATAAACGAAGAGACGAAAGAAACGGCAGAGGAAACCGCCGAAGAGACCGATGCCGAAGTTCCTTCGGCGGAGCGCAAGGCACTTGCCGAGGCGGTCGCCGAGACCGACAAGCTGAAAAAAGAGCTTGCCGAGAAAGAGGATCGTTATCTTCGCACCCTTGCCGAGTACGACAACTTCCGAAAGCGCACCGCTTCCGAGAAGTCGGCGATCTATTCCGACACGGTGGCGGAGGTCGTGGAAAAGTTTCTTCCCGTTCTCGACAATCTCGAACGCGCCGTCGGCGTCGATACCGAGGGCGAAAGCGCCAAGGCCGTCCGCGAGGGCGTGGAAATGGTGCTGCGTTCCTTCCGCGAGACGCTGGAAAAGCTCGGCGTTTCGGAAATCGAAGCCGAGGGAAAGACCTTTGATCCGACGTATCATCACGCCGTGATGAAAGAAGAAGATCCCGAAAAAGGCGAAAACGAAATTACGGCGGTATTCCAAAAGGGCTACACGCTCGGCGGAAAAGTGATCCGCTACGCCATGGTAAAAGTGGCAAATTAAACACGCTGTCCGCGCGGGCGACCGCGTTGATATATAAAATAAGAAAAAATTTTTGATACAGATAACGGAGGTATTTATTATGGGAAAAATCATTGGTATAGACCTTGGTACTACGAACTCTTGCGTTGCCGTTTATGAAGGCGGCGAACCGGTTGTCATTCCGAATGCGGAGGGTGCGCGCACAACTCCTTCGGTCGTCGCTTTCTCCAAGACGGGCGAGCGTATGGTCGGTCAGGTCGCAAAACGTCAGGCGATCACCAACCCCGACCGCACCATTATTTCCATCAAGCGTGATATGGGTACCGACCGCAAGATCGATATCGACGGCAAACAGTATACGCCGCAGGAAATTTCCGCGATGATCCTGCAAAAGCTCAAGGGCGACGCGGAAGCTTACCTCGGCACGCCCGTGACCGAAGCGGTCATCACCGTCCCCGCTTACTTCACCGACGCACAGCGTCAGGCGACCAAGGACGCGGGCAAGATCGCAGGTCTTGACGTAAAACGTATCATCAACGAGCCGACGGCTGCCGCTCTTGCTTACGGTATGGATAAGGAAGAGGAACAGAAGATCATGGTCTTCGACCTCGGCGGCGGTACGTTCGATGTCTCGATCCTCGAAATCGGCGACGGCGTTATCGAAGTTTTGGCGACGGCGGGCAACAACCGTCTCGGCGGCGACGACTTCGACGAAAAGATCATGAATTACATGGCGGACACCTTCAAGGCCGAAAACGGTATCGATCTGCGCAACGACAAAATGTCGCTCCAGAGACTGAAGGAAGCCGCAGAAAAGGCAAAGATCGAGCTTTCGGGCATGACCAGCACCAACATCAATCTTCCGTTTATCACGGCGGATGCGACCGGTCCGAAGCATTTCGATATGACCCTTACCCGTGCAAAGTTCGACGAACTGACCGCCGATCTTGTACAAAAGACGATGGGTCCGACCAAGCAGGCGCTTTCCGACGCCGGTCTCAAGCCCTCGGATATTTCGAAAGTTCTTCTCGTCGGCGGTTCTTCGCGTATTCCCGCCGTTCAGGAAGCCGTTAAGAACTTTATCGGCAAAGAACCCTTCAAGGGCATCAACCCCGATGAATGCGTTGCCGTCGGTGCAGCGGTTCAGGGCGGTGTTATCAACCAGGATGTCAAGGGCGTCGTTCTTCTCGACGTTACGCCTCTTTCGCTCGGTATCGAAACGCTGGGCGGCGTATTCAACAAGATCATCGAACGCAACACGACCATCCCGGTCAAGAAGAGCCAGATCTATTCGACCGCAGCCGACGGTCAGACCTCGGTTGAAATTCACGTATTGCAGGGCGAACGTGAAATGGCAGCGGGCAACACGACGCTCGGACGCTTCGTGCTCGACGGCATTCCCGCCGCTCCCCGCGGAGTTCCGCAGATCGAAGTCACCTTCGATATCGATGCCAACGGTATCGTAAACGTTACGGCACAGGATAAGGGCACCGGCAAGGAACAGCACATCACCATTACTTCTTCGACCAATATGTCCAAGGAAGATGTCGAAAAGGCAGTCAAGGACGCCGAAAAGTTTGCCGAAGAGGATAAGAAGCAGAAGGAAGCGGTCGACACCAAGAACCAGGCGGAAGCCCTGATTTTCCAGTGCGACAAATCGCTTGCCGACCTCGGCGACAAAGTGACCGAGGAGGAAAAAGCGCCCATCAACGCGGCGAAAGAAGCGCTGAAGCAAAAAGTTGCTTCGGGCACGACCGAAGAGATTAAGGCGGGCATCGAAGAGCTGAACAAAGCTCTCTATGCCATCAGCGAGAAACTGTATCAGCACGCTCAGCAGCAGAACGGCGGCGAGAACGCACAGGGCGGCGCGACCCAGAACGACGACGGCACCATCAACGCCGACTTCAACGATAAGTAAGCGCCCGGCGGCGCCGCAGTTGCCGCACCTACGGTGAGTATCGCCGTGACTTGTGATTCCGATGGTCGGAATCACAAGTCACACTACCCGTGTTATGACGGCAACAATTTTGATGCGCACCCAAGCCTTCCCCTTGAGGGGAAGGTGTCACGGCGAAGCCGTGACGAAAGTGCCACATCACTGCGTGATGTGGGGGAAATTTTGCCTACGGCAAAATATTCCCGTGCCGCCCGAACCGAAGGTGCGGGCGGATGCGCAAAAGCAAATTTTGCAGACATAGCGTCACAGGAAAAGCTTTCCCCGCGCGCCAAAGAACAAAGTTTTTCGGGCAAGCCTTTTTTCAAAAAGGCTTGCGGGGGGTCGGAGCGGAGCCCCGAGCGGAGTCCCGACTTGCGCTCCGATAGGGGCGCTTTCGCCCACCAAATCAACAAACAAAGGTCAAAAAGGTAAGTACATGGCAGAAAAAAGAGATTATTACGAAGTCCTCGGGCTGCAAAAAGGCGCAAGCGACGAGGACATCAAGAAAGCATATCGAAAGCTTGCCAAAAAATATCATCCCGACCTGAATCCCGGCGATAAGACCGCCGAGCAAAACTTCAAAGAAGTAAACGAAGCCTATGAGGTTTTGTCGGATAAAGACAAAAAAGCGCGCTATGATGCTTACGGTCACGCGGGCGTCGACCCGAATATGGGTGCGGATGCCGGCGGCTTCGGCTTCGGCGGCGGCTTCGGCGGCGCGGATTTCGGCGATATCGGCGATATTTTCTCAAGCTTTTTCGGCGGTGCGGGCGCGGGTACATCGACCCGCCGCAACGCGCCCCAACGCGGCTCGGATGTTGAGATGCGCCTGACACTGACCTTTGAAGAGGCGGCGTTCGGCTGTAAAAAATCCATTTCCTACACCCGCATCGAGACCTGTCCCGACTGCGGCGGAAGCGGCGCGGAAAAAGGCTCGTCGCCCGAGACCTGCCCGACCTGTAAGGGTACGGGACAAGTGCGGGTTCAAAGCCGCACGCCTTTCGGCATGATGCAGTCCTCCCGTCCGTGCAGCGCCTGCGGCGGCAAGGGTACGATCATCAAAAATCCGTGTAAGACCTGCGGCGGAAACGGACTTGTCCGCAAGAGCTGCAACGCCGAGGTCAATATTCCCGCCGGTATCGCCGATGGGCAGACCATCAAACGCACGGGCTACGGCAACGCGGGACGAAACGGAGGACCGGCAGGCGATCTGTTCATCACCGTGACGGTGCGCAAGCACGAGATCTTCCATCGCGAGGGCTTCGACCTTTACTGCGAGGTCCCGATCTCCTATGCCGAGGCGGCATTGGGCGCCAAGATCCACGTTCCGACGCTGGAGGGCGACTATGAGTATGAGATCCCGGCGGGAACGCAGACCGGCACGTCCTTCACCGTGAAAAACAAGGGCATTCAGTTCCTGAACGGCAAGGGACGCGGCAATCTTATCTTTACCGTCGTCGTTGAAGTTCCGAAGAACCTTTCGCAAAAGCAGGTCGAGCTGCTGCGCGCCTTTGACGGTTCGCTCGAAGGGAAAAACAGCGCCAAAAAGCTTTCGTTTTTCGAAAAACTGAAACGCTCGTTCAACAACTGAAAACGAAATCGACGCATTTGATTTGTCAATAATACCGGGCGGAGAAAAAATTGTTTTCTCCGCTCGGTGAAAAAATCAAAAAATATAAAAATTCCTCTTGACAATCGCACCGTCCTGTGCTATAATATTACCCGTTAACAAACGACATTGCCGAATTGTGTAAAGGTAGCACGACAGACTCTGACTCTGTTTGTGAGGGTTCGAATCCTTCTTCGGCAGCCATGAGGAAAAGCACCCAGCGTAAAGCCGGGTGCTTTTTTTTCGTAATGAGTCACGTCACTGTGTGAGGAACACTCGGAGAAGGCTGCATTTCTGTGCGATGCGCTGTGTCCGCGAGCGTTTTTGATCACATATACAGCGTCGAGCGCAGTGAAGCCTTCCCCTCAAGTGAAGGCTTCACTGCGCATCAAAATTAACAGAGGTAATGCGAAATGCCCCGCACAGCGGCGGCAACACTCACCGCAGGCGCGCGCGGAGGCGCTCGATGTCCGAAAGCATATCGCTTTGCGAAAGCAATTCTTCGCGGAGCTTTTCATCGGTCAGGAGCAGACGCACCGCTTTTCGCGCGGCGCGGAGAAAATCGACGCGCACCTTTCGGCGGCGCTTTTCCCACAAAATCGGGCAGATTCGTTCGGCGCGCGGGTCGGGACGCAGATCGATCGCAAAACGTCCCGCGGCGCGGGTAATTTTCGGATAATAGGGGAAAATACGACAGGCAAAGGGACGCATATCCCGACGGCAAGCGCCGCCGCAGACCGCAAGAACCCCCGATTCTTGCGGCAAAAGCGCATAGCCCTCGCCCGCAAGCAATTCTTTTTCGCCCGGCAGAAGAAGCATTCCGCATTCACCCTCGCCGCCGTGACTTTCGTTTTCTTTACAGCACGCCGCGCCGCACAAAGCGCCGCAGTCGTAGCGCAGCGGCGTTACCTCGGAGAGATACGCATACGCCCCCGCAAGAAGCGCTTTGCGGCGTTCAAGCTCCGCGCTCATTTCTGCAAAAGATGAACGGCAAAGCCGTTTATGTCGCCGTCGAGATAAACCGCCGCGTAATTTCCGTTTTGGTCGATGTTTTTGGATTCCTCGACAAATTTTACGCCCTTTGATTTCAGATAGGCTTCGGCGCGCTTGATATTGTTCGTCTCGACGCAGATATGTCCGCATTTTCCGTACCACGGCTTTGTCATGATCTCCACATCGTGATCGAGAAAAATGCTTGCTTCGCCCTCGTGTACGGCAAAACCGAAGGGAGAGAACGCCGAAAGAATGGGGGCGGCGTTTTCGCGTGCGTCGGCATTGATTCCGACGTGCTCGACGTGAAAACCGTGCATCTGCTTTACCGCTTTGCGGCAGGCGTCGGTGATCTTCGAAAATTCCTTGTTTTTGATCCAATCTTTCTTTACCATAAAGCTTCCGCCGCAGGCGATGATCTTATCGAAAGCAAGATATTCGTTCAGATTTTTCTCGTCGATACCGCCCGTCGGCATAAAGCGCATATTGCCGTACGGCGCGCTCATGGCCTTGATCATGGCAAGTCCGCCCGCCGCCTCGGCGGGGAAGAATTTGACGACCGAAAGTCCGCAGCGAATGGCGGCTTCGACATCGGTCGGTCGCGAACAGCCGGGAATGACCGTCACGCCGCGCGAAAGACAATATTTTACGACCGGTTCGGAAAAACCGGGGCTGACGACGAATTTTGCGCCCGCGCCGATCGCGCTTTCCGCCTGTTCCTCATTCAGCACCGTTCCCGCGCCCACCAGGATTTTGTCGCCGAATTCGTGTGCGATGCGGCGGATGGATTCCGCGGCGGCGGGAGTACGGAAAGTGATCTCCGCGGCGGGAAGTCCGCCGTCGTAAAGCGCTTTTGCGATCGGAAGCGCGTCGTCGGGATCGTCGATCACCACGACCGGGATGATACCGGTTTCGAATATTTTCTCATAAATGCCTTTCATTTTTTTCAGTCCTATCCTTTCGCACGGTTTATTTTCCCGAAGAGCCGGGAACCGATAAAATTTCAATATCTTCCTCCGCCTTGTACGGAAGCTTGGGAGCGGGTCGAAGCTTTAAAAGATCAAACTTGAAATGCCGACAGGTGTCGGTGTCCTCCACTACGGCACAGCGGTTTTTGTACCGACAGAGAAACGTCTCGTCATATTCCATAAAACAGGCGTGCTCGCAAAGAGCACAAACGTGCTCATATTCGGTTTGCTTTTTCATAGTATCCTCCGACTCGGTTTTCCTCATAATTTCTCCTTCTATTCTACCACAGGAAAGGCAAAAAAACAACCGCTTTCCGCAATTTGTCGCTTTTTGCCGGACGAAAACCGGAAATATCAAAAAAAGCCTCTTGACAAATACCCCCTCTGGGTATATAATAAAAATACCCCGAGGGGGTATAAACCGAAAGAGAGATCCGATATGCCGAACAATAAAGATGAGAAAACCGAAAAAATCGAAAAAAAGTGTCCGCACTGCTCGTGCGCCAAGACCACCGTGCGCGACGAAGCGCGAAAGAAACAGCTTTTGAACCGCCTAAAGCGCATGGAGGGGCAGCTGCGCGGGATTCAGACGATGATCGAGAACGACGCGTACTGCAACGATATTCTGATCCAGTCCGCCGCCGTGAGCGCGGCGATCGGATCATTCAATAAAGAGCTTTTGTCCGATCACATTCATCATTGCGTCGCACGCGATCTGCGCGAGGGAAAGGACGAAGTGATCGACGAGCTGACCGAAACTCTAAAAAAGCTCATGCGCTAACCGCGCCTTGCGGCGCCGCAGTTGCCGTGAAAATGAATTCTGATGGTCAGAATTCATTTTCACACCTACGGT
>URJL01000016.1 GCA_900548115.1 uncultured Eubacteriales bacterium | reverse complement strand
AAAGAGCTTTGTATTTTTAATAATGCAAAATATTGCTAAAATATAAAAACACATCAGCATTTTTGGTGACGAATTACCTGTTTCTATAATTACAATGAAATGTCATCGCACTCATCGACAGCGAAGAAAATGCCGTAAATCGTTCTACATACGATGCCTTTGGAGTTATTCTCGCATCAACCGAAACAGTAGAAAACTCTTTCCGATACGCAGGCTACCGGTAGCCGGTATGATTCCGAAACAGGGGTATAGTACCCCATGGCGTGGTACTATACCCCTGTAAACGTTCGACCTCGCGCCGAAGATCCGGCGTGTTGTAATAATCCAATTATGATAAGCAATCATTACTCTTCTCACCAAAGATGACGAACGGATGTATCTTGAACCGGAGGAATACGGAATTCGAATTTACGGTTCACAAAATGCGTCCGAGACCGAACAAGCCGACAATACATAGGAAGATTTTCATGAGTTGGGACAGTACTATGGTACGGAAATATATGCGGTTGAGTTGGATGCGAAGTGTTGGATACAGGGGACGGAAAACCGTATCTGTTCACATGTTTAAGCGAATTTACTTGTTCAATTTTTAAGACGAAGCAATTTTATCTTCGGGGGAATGTCTATGCTTTCGTTTAGAGTATTTAAGGGAATACTGATCTTCATACTTATTTTGGCCCTTTTTATTTTATTGTGTAAGTGTGATAATTCGGTTCCGGATTTACGCGAAATTACGGAGGATTATGAGCAATATGAGGAAGTGTTTTTAAGAGTAGCGGAGAGCGAGTTGTTTTCCGAATCCGGAGGTACCTGTATTACCAACCGAGATTACGATAAATCAAACGATGACTTGGTACTGATATTTGAACAACTTGGTTATAAAGAAATTTTCGATTTTTCCGATAATGAGGCCTATTTTAACAAATACAATTCCACGTGGGATTTTGTGGGACTTGTATATTCGAGGGTATCGAAAAGTGGAACCGGTATTACGCCGATATATTATTGTAAATTTATGGATGATAACAAGCAGTGGCAGTACCAAAACACAAGGGCGCGACCGAGCCGAAGGCGTTTTCGGAGCAGCTGACCTTCTGTTGTTTCAAGCAGACAAGTATTAGGATGTCGTAAATAAATTCCTTAAGGAAGAGTCGAGGTATCGGGGAGTTCATGGGGGGATGGGACCTACAAACCGGTGGAAGTATACAGTGTCTTTTTGCACAGGATGTGATTTTCCAAAATTAATTATCGGAACAAGCATGCCTTTGAAAAAGAGTAAATTTTTCCGGTTAGTTGCAATTGTGCGGATTGTTTTGCGGCGAATCCGACGAGGATGCTGAAAGAGGTAGGCTACGGAAAAGCATAGCGCAAACGCATCGATCCACTCGAAGAAGATGAAACATCATAAACATTTGAATTTGAAGAATCACTTTTCACGAGTATGTTTCTAGGGCGCGATGAAAAGTGATTTTTGAAAGCAGTGGGCCTGAACTCCTACAAAAAGTTCAAAGACAGCAGAACCGCATAACAACAATTTGTACAGAAACCGGCAAAGAGAAATACTACTACTTTTGCGGCGTTTGCGCAGTACGCTGACGACAAAAGCGAATGTGGTTAGGCTGAAATCTGTTTTCTGTATTTGCAAGGCTAGAATAATATTAAGTTTTAATCCGGCAATTCAAATGATTTGCCGGATTTCTTATTTACAATGGGGACTGAATCATAATAAACAATAAAGTGATTGATGCAAACGGTATGAATTGTGCTTCGAGTATATGGCTTTATACCGATGTTGATGTAACATATCGTACCCTGTCTGCAAGATGTATTTGTAACTGTGAAATTGATTTTCGGAACAGCCGTCAAGCGGTTTTAATATCGGATCAACGGTAATTCGGTATATGAGCGAGGGAGAACTAAACGACAATTGCGATAGATCATGAATCGATTGAACTGTACAGTCGAGCTGACCGGAGGCAATATACAAACAACATTAGCTGCTTCTATTTTTGCATTTTATTAAAAACGAATGATTTTCTACCCCGAAAAGCTGAGTGAATTGAAGTTAACTTTACACAAATAGGTGGAATTGTCTGATTATTTTTTCAAAATTACAATGGGCTTGTGACATTAGGTGTTACAATGCATTTGGTCGGAAGGGGGTGTAATGGCTATGATAGGTAAATTGTCTACCTTTGAAAGACGGATAGAAATACTGCTTTTGATTATAAATTCGGGAAAAGTAACATTGTCCGAATTGTCAACAAGGTATTCCGTGCATAAAAACACGGTGTATAACGATATTACCTTTCTTGGTCGTTACGCTCCCATTCGTACAAGAAGCGATGCAAACGGCGGAATATTTTTGATGGAAGATTATCACAACAGAATTTTCCGATATTTATCTTGCGATGAGGAAAGGGTGCTTACCGAGATTTTAGGCACACTTAATCAGGCGGAGAGAAATATTGTAAGTAACATCATCAATAAGTTTTCAATGCCTAAAACCGCAATGTGATCTTTGATAAAGAAAGCACGCAAGATAACGGCAGTGCAGTATATCGGCAAACAGATACATTCCGGTACGGACGAGCCAAGCGGCAGATACGCCGAGACGATAGTTTTTTATTTTCCAATAAAAGATGAAAAACTGTCCGAGCGAGAAATATCAATGACGTAAAGTAAGGCAGCTACCTTGCAGGCGATGACTTTATACCGGTACAATGATACTTCTACCCAGCCACAGTCCGAGCGTTAAAAGCGTCGCAGGCAATGGGGGTAGCTCGGTCGGATGGCGGAGAGGTGAAATCCCTATGGAGTGTTTTAGCAAAACATCGTTTGAATTTGCCGAAAAGGGTATTTATCCCATTTTTGTAAGTGCAACTTATGCCTTGATGTTGGAGATTAAAACATTTTATAAGTGTCTTAATCCGCGCTATCGGGGTGTTTGTTCGTATACGAATAAAAAGTTGCTTCTGGTCATAGTATTAAGCAACAGGAAAAGGAGGGGTGGTTTTGGAGTCAATAACTCAAAAAAATAACGTATCTCGTCTTGCCCATTTGCTTAATCAGAAATTCTTAAATATAGCACTCTATCAAAACAAAAGGATCCCTACATACATGTATGAGTATGTCAATGAACAGTTATCAAAAAAAATTGACGAACTCGAAAAGTGTTGCTATACTTGCATGTAGAAAGTGGGTGTTATCGTGGATTTGTTAAAGACAAGACGCCTTTTGGATATGGGAAAAAGTATTTTTGATATTGAACTTCGAGTAGTTTACTACGCTAGAGTATCCACCGATCGTGATGAACAGTTAAATTCGCTTGAAAATCAGACAAGCTATTATGAAAATTTGATACGGTCGAATAAAAACTGGGCTTTTTTAGGTGGATATATTGATGAGGGAATAAGTGGTACAAGCGTAAACAAGCGCGAAGAATTTCTCCGAATGATTGAGGATGGAATGGCCGAAAAATTTGATTTGATCATCACAAAGGAAATCAGTCGATTTTCGCGTTCTACCCTTGACAGTATAAAATATACGCAGGACTTATTAAGTCACGGAGTCGGAGTCTTTTTTCAGTCTGACAATATCAATACCCTTTATACCGATTCGGAGCTTCGCCTAACCATCATGGCTTCTCTCGCGCAGGATGAAATGAGAAGACTGTCCGAAAGAGTAAAATTCGGAATGCGGCAAGCCTATGAAAACGGCAAGGTTTTGGGAACAAACAACTTGTACGGTTACAAAAAGCAAGATTGCAAGTTGGCTGTCGATGAAGAAACGGCTCCGCTTATACGAGATTTATATTCACTATATGCAACGGGAATGTACGGGTTTCGAACAATCGTAAAAAAGCTGACGGAACTTGGATATAGAAATCAACAAGGAAAAGAATTAAACCCGGGAACTTTAAAGCAAATACTTAAAAATCCCAAATATAAGGGATATTACCACGGCAGGCTTACCGAAAGCAACAATTATCGAGATAAGAAAAGCATTAAACTCCCCGAAACAGATCACTTGCTCTACAAGGATGACGATATTCCGGCAATAGTGAGTGAAGAATTGTGGGAACGGGCAAATGCTGTTTTAATTGAGCGCGAAATGAAATACAAGAAAAAAAGCAGCGGAACGCAAAGCCGATTCCCTTACAGCGGGAAAATTAAATGTGAAGAGCACGGGACATTCTATTATCGAAAAATGTGGAAAGACAGAAAAGTTCCGCAAGAGGGTTGGTGCTGCAAAGTTTATCTCGCAAAAGGCAGAAAAGAATGCAAGTCCCCACATTTATATACAAGAGATTTAGATGCTATCCTCACCAAAATCGGCGAGGATATTCTTGAGAATAGGGACAAGTATCAATCGGATGTAAACGAACTAATTGCAATGTATGCAGAGGCTACTCCGACGAGGGTTGATTATGTGAGCAATATAAAAAAGCTATCTATCGATATGGCGAAAATCGGTGCCAAAAAAGACAAAATTCTTGAATTATATACGGAGGGGGATATCTCAAAAGAGGAGTATCTCGAAACAAAAAATAAGTTAAATACAGAGCTTGAAAAACTATCGCAAAAAGCAGAAGCGCTTAAAAAGGAACAGGCAAATTCAAATGAGCAGACGTCTCTCTTGGAAGAAGTACGAAAGGCGTTGAGTGATATACAAACGAGCAAACAGTCTGCATTGGAGGTTGCTCAAAATATGCTCAAGGAGATTACCGTGCTTCGTGAAAGCACCGAAAAATGCGTTAAAATACGCATAGATATGAAGTTTCCAAAGACCGAGCAGGTAAGCATAATTAAGCCCTTCATTTTGTATAGTGATACAGAGGTAAGCCCCATTGTCGGAAGCGAGAAGCAATCGGACGACATGGTGAAATTTTTACTGAAGGAATTCGAAGAGGATCCGAAGAAGATCTGGCAGTCCAATATGTTCGGCAAGAGCCTGCACGAGCTGATCAACGAGGGACTGAACGCAAAGCTTGCCCATATGCCGTACGAGGCGCGCATGAAGCTTGCCGACACGCTGCAAAAGATCATCAACGACGGTGCGGGCGGATTGATCTGCATTATTCTCTGAGCGCTTTTTCGCTTTTTTGATTTTTTCGCACATAAGAGTGCCGAACGGTGGCAAAAAATAAATTCCGCCATATTCTGATAACAAAACCAAAAAAGGCGGAACAAAGCGATGATTCACAAGCTTACAACGGCAACACCTTATACCGAGCTTTTCGGTCCTTTTGATGAAAATGACACGTCGCGTCACAGCTTTGCGGCGGTCAACGGCGCGGGCGGTTTTCGCTGTTATTTCGACGAGATCTTCGGAAAAAGCGCCGTCGATCGGCTGTATCTTCTCGGCGGCGGTCCGGGAAGCGGCAAGAGCACTCTGTTAAAAAAAGCGGCAAAGCGCGGAATGCAGCGAGGAGAAAAGGTCGAGCAGATCCATTGCTCGTCGAGTCCTTTCTCGCTGGACGGCGTTCTTTTCCCCGAGCGAAGAACGGCGCTGATCGACGCGACGCCGCCGCATATGGTCGCACCGTACGCCGCCGGCGTTCGGGAGATCACGGTCGATCTCGGAAGAGCGTGGGACATTGCGGCGCTTTCCGAGCGGCGAGATGAGATCTTTGCCCTGACCGACCGCAAAAAGCGGGAATATCGGAAAGCCTATTTATACCTCCATGCTGCCAATCTTTTGAAAAACGAAGCCGATTCGCTCACTTCGTCGTATATATTGTGGGAAAAGCTCGAGAAAAACCTCTCTTCGATCTCCGAAAAGTCCATTCCGTCGGGACGTTTCTTCGTTCCCGAGACCCGTATCGCACGCAGTGCCGGCGCGGCGGGCAGCGTTTATCTCGAGACCTTCCGACGCGAAGCGAAATTCACCTATAAGATCACCGACTATCGCGGAACGGGCAGCCTTTATTTTGCGGGACTTTTCGCACGGGCAAAGAAGAAAAACGCCCATGTTTTCGTATCCTATGCGCCCGAGACCGAAGGGGAGATCGACGGGCTTTTCTTCCCCGACAGCGGCGTTTATTTCACGGCTTACGGCTCTTCCTTCGACAAGAATATCAACGGCGAGCGCTTTTTTGACAAAAAAGCGGGAAGCGAGATTACGCAGAAGCTGCGCTTTACTTACCGAAGCCGCGCCTCTCTTCTTTCCGAGGCCTATTTCTCGCTCGCAAAGGCGGGGCTGTATCACGACAGAATCGAAGAACTGTATCACCCCTGCACCGATTTTTCAATCACCGAGGAGATCGGCGAAAAGCTTTTGCGGCAGGTGTTCGCAAAATAATACAAAGTTTTGAAACGAAAACGAAAAGGGGAAGCGCGGCTTCCCCTTTTTGCTGTATTCATACGTCTCGGACGATGTTTTTTATTTTTCAGTTTTTCCCCATCGCCGCCGAAATAAAACCGACAAAAAGCGGGTGCGGGCGGTTGGGACGGCTCTTGAATTCGGGATGATACTGCACGCCGACATAAAACGGATAATCGGCAAGCTCGACCGTTTCGACAAGACGCCCGTCGGGCGAAAGACCGCTGAGGACAAGTCCTTTTTGCGTCAGAACTTCGCGGAAATCGTTATTGAATTCATAACGGTGGCGGTGACGCTCGGAAATTTCGGTTGTGCCGTAGCACTCTTCCATTTTGGTTCCGGGCATGATCTGACAAGGATAAGCGCCGAGACGAAGCGTTCCGCCCTTTTCGACGGTCTCGCTCTGACCGGGCATAAAATCGATCACTTTGTTCTTGGTCATCTCGTCAAATTCACCCGAGTTTGCGTCGCAAAGACCGGCGGCATAACGGGCAAATTCGATCACGGCGATCTGCATGCCGAGACAGATGCCGAAATACGGGATCTTTTTCTCACGCGCATAATGCGCCGTCAAGATCATGCCCTCGATTCCGCGGCTGCCGAAGCCGCCGGGAACGATGATCCCGCGCAGCGGCGAAAGACGGGTATCGACGTTTTCGGGAGTCAGCTCCTCCGAATCGATCCATTCGATGTTGACCTTGACGCCGAGAGCATAGCCCGCGTGACGAAGCGCTTCGGCAACCGAAAGATAGGCGTCGTGCAGTTGAACGTACTTTCCGACAAGTCCGATCGTGACCTCTCCGTCGGGGTTCTTGATGCGTCCGACCATGTGCTCCCATTCGGTAAGCTCGGGGCGCGGTGCGGTGATTCCCAGCTCGCGGCAGACGATACCCGAAAAGTTAGATTTTTCCAGCATAAGGGGCGCTTCGTAAAGCGTTCCGAGGGTGACGTTTTCGATGACGCAGTCGGGCTTTACGTTGCAGAAGCCCGCAATCTTGCGGAAAATGCCCTCATCGGTGATCGGCTCGTCTGAACGCAGAACGATGATATCGGGCGAAATTCCGACGCCCTGCAATTCCTTGACCGAATGCTGCGTGGGCTTGGATTTGTGTTCGCCCGAAGCGCGAAGATACGGAACGAGCGTTACATGGATATAGAGCGAGTTTTCCGATCCGACTTCGTGTCCGACCTGACGGATTGCTTCCAAAAAAGGTTGGCTTTCAATATCGCCCGTCGTGCCGCCGATTTCGGTAATGACAATGTCCGCGTCGGTCTTTTTTCCGACGCTGTAGATAAAACGCTTGATCTCGTCGGTGATGTGCGGAATGTACTGAACGGTGCTTCCGAGATATTCTCCGCGGCGTTCCTTGGAAATGACGTTTGAAAAAACTTTACCGGTCGTAAGATTCGAATATTTATTCAGATCCTCGTCGATAAAACGTTCATAATGACCGAGGTCGAGGTCGGTCTCCGCGCCGTCCTCGGTCACATAGACCTCGCCGTGCTGATACGGGCTCATCGTGCCGGGGTCAACGTTGATGTACGGGTCGAGCTTCTGTGCCGCAACGCGCAGTCCGCGCGCCTTTAAAAGCCGTCCCAAAGACGCCGCCGTAATGCCCTTGCCGAGTCCCGAGACAACGCCGCCGGTTACAAAAATGTACTTTGTCATAATGAAAAATCCTCCCGGAGAACCGTCTTCGGTTTACTCCTTATATGTTTTAATGATCGCCTCCGCCACGGCGCGCTTTGAAAGACGCTCGTCCATGGCTTGTTTTTCTATATAGCGGTGCGCTTGTTCCTCGGTCATCTTCAGGCATTCGATCAGTCTCCATTTGGCACGGTTCACAAGACGTATCTCTTCCATTTTTTCTTCAAAGGACAACTGCTTTTCCTCATAGCGCGCAATGCGTTCGCGCGTTGCGCAAAGCAGCTTCAGGGATTGTCGTATCATAGCCTGCGGCGTGGGCTTCGGAAGCGCCAAAACGCCGTAGTCGGTCACTTTTGCCAGAATATCGTCGTATAATTCGCCCTTGACGAAAAGCAAAACGCCCGTATCGCTCTCGGCGGTGATATCCACCGCAAGGCGCACGCCGAAATCGTCGGGCAGCGGGGTGTTTATCAGCACAAAATCATATTGCTTTTCGGTTAAGATCCGCCGCGCTTCGCCGCAGCTTTTCGCCGTGTGTACGGGGAAATATTCGCTTTCGGGCAAATGCTTCAGCATGGCTGTGCCGAAGGCTTCGCCCGCCGATACCAAAAGTACGCGGTAGGTATATTCCTTAAACACCATCGCGGCGCTCTGCCTCCTTTCTTTTTCGTCTCTTTTTCGCTTGTTTCAGCGGCAATAAGAGTCGATCAGACGGGCGGGCAGAACACGGCGTATGAATTCGCTTTCCGCCGCGGCTTTTTTCGCTTCGGCAAGCGTTTTCGGAAGGCGCACGTATTGCTCCTTTTCCGCGTCGGAGGCGGTGTAAAAATTGATCTGCGAGGGGGCGGGAAGCGGAAGCTTTTCTTCGATTCCGTACAGAGCCGCCTCGGTCATAAGGACGTAGGCAAGGTAAGGATTTGCCGTCGCGTCGGGTGAGCGAAGCTCGGCACGGCGATATTCGCCGCTTGCGGCGGGAACGCGGATGAGCGTCGAACGGTTTTCGGGCGACCACGAGATGCGGTCGGGCGCTTTGTCGGCTCCGAGTCGCAGGAAGGAATTTTCGGTGGGGTTCAGAAAGACCGTCATATCGGGCGCGTAACGCAGAATCCCCGCTATGGCAAAGGGAAGAACATCCTCATCTCTCTGTGGTTTTACCGAAAAGTTGATGTGCATTCCGCTTCCGGCACGGTCGGCAAGAGGCTTCGGCGAAAAGTCGGCGAAAAGCCCGTTCCGTGCGGCAATGGTGCGCACCGCCGAGCGAACCGTTATGACCTGATCGGCGCCGATCAGCGGTTCGGCGTAATGAAAGTCGATCTCATTTTGCCCGGGACCTTCCTCATGATGCGAGCTTTCGGGCAGAATGCCCATTTGTTCAAGCGTAAGACAGATCTCGCGGCGCACATTTTCGCCCTTGTCGGCGGGCGCTATGTCCATATACCCTGCGTCGTCGTACGGTATCGCGGTCGGCGTTCCGTCTTCGGCACATTTGAAAAGATAAAACTCAAGCTCCGAGCCGAAAAAGAACGTAAAGCCCTTCTCCTTTGCCTTTTCGCAGGTGCCGCGCAAAAGGCTTCGCGCGTCGGCGTCAAAGGGCGTTCCGTCGGGAAGACGGACATCGCAGAACATACGGACGACGCGTCCGTGTTCGGGGCGCCACGGAAGGACCGAAATGGTGGAGGGGTCGGGATGCAGAAACAGATCGGAATGATTTTCTTCTCCGAAACCGCGTATGGCGGAGGCGTCGATCGCGACGCCGTGACGAAAGGCGCGCGGAAGCTCTCCCGGCATGATCGAAATGTTTTTCTGCTTTCCGTAAACATCGCAAAAGGCAAGTCGGATGAACTTTACATCCTCCTCGGCGACATATTGCATGACTTCCTTTGCCGAATACTTCATAACGACAGCTCCTTTTCTTTTTTAAAAAACGAAAAAGATGTCTGCAAAAGGGTAAAGGGGTGCCTTTGCGAAACATCTTTGTTCGAATTATTATAGCACGGAAAAAGCGCGTTTGTCAAGTCCGAAAAGGGATTTTTTCCGCGATTTTTATTTTTCGCCCTCGGGCGGCAAAAGCTCGTTTTCGATATTTTTGCCCGCGAGAAATTCCTTAATGTTCTTCACCGTCTCGGAGGCGATGTTTTCGAGCGCGTCGGAGGTAAGAAACCCTTGGTGCGAGGTCAGAATAACATTCGGCATGGAAATGAGCCGCGCGAGGGTATCATCCTGTAAAATGTGTCCCGAATTGTCCTCGAAAAACAAATCGGATTCCTCTTCATACACGTCCAGACACGCCGCGCCGATCTTCTTTTCTTTGATCCCTTCGATCAGCGCGTCGGAATCGATGAGCATGCCGCGCGAGGTGTTGATGATAAAAACACCCTTTTTCATCATCGCAATGCTTTTTTCGTTGATCATATATTCGGTCTCGGGGGTGAGGGGACAGTGGAGCGAAATAATATCCGCCCGCCGAAAAAGCTCCTCGAGCGAAACATATTCAATGTCCGTATCCTTTGCGGGATAACGGTCATAGGCAATGACCTTCATGCCGAAGCCGCGGCAGATCGAAATAAAGGTGCGCCCGATCTTTCCCGTTCCGACAACGCCGACCGTTTTTCCGTAAAGATCAAAGCCGCAAAGCCCGTTTAGGGAAAAATTGAAATCGCGCGTGCGGATGTATGCCTTGTGGATGCGCCGCAGCGAGCAAAGCAGCAGCGCCATGGCGTGTTCTGCCACGGCATGGGGCGAATAGGCGGGAACGCGCGCAACGCGGATGCCGTATTTTTTCGCCGCCGCAAGATCGACGTTGTTGTAACCCGCACAGCGGAGCGCCAAAAAGCGCACGTTCTGCTCGGCAAGGCGCGCAAGCGTTTCGTCGTCCGCACGGTCGTTGACAAAGATTATCGCGCCGTCGCACCCGCGCGCAAGGCTCGCCGTGTCGGGCGAGAGCTTGGTGTCGTAAAATTTGAATGTGATATCCTCTTCGGAAACGGCGTTTTTCAGCGCCTCTTCATCGTAGGGCTTGGTATCGAAAACCGCAAATCGGTGCATGTTTTTTCCTCCGTATTTTTTATTTTGTCGTCACCGCCGTTTCGCTGCGGCGGCGGCAGCTGTCCCGCCCTTTGCATTTCTCGTTGTGAATGCATTCGCAAACGGTCTTGTCTTCGAAAAAGCGGCGTATTAAAACGGTGTTTTCGTCGATCACGGGGCAATAACGTTCCACCACCTCGCGGCGGCATTTTGATTCGAGAGAAGTCGGTTCGGTCATACCTTTTGTCCTCCGTACAAAACAGGTTTTCATTGCTATTTTATACAGAGTCCGCGTGCATTATACGGCGGAGGCTCACAAACAAAGAAAAGCGCAGACCGGAAAATGATCCGAAACATAAACGCCGTCCGATGGCTCGTCGGGGACGATATAGGCGTTTTTCGCGGCGGGCGCGTCGCTGAAAATATAATCGATCTTTGCTCGGTTTGGGGGAGAAAGCCGACCGAAGTCGTGAAAGGTACCCGCAAGATTTTCGGTAAGATCCGAAAGGTGTGCCCGCACGGTCTTGACGGCCGGAGAGTCGGGCAGCGCGTTGAAATCCCCCGTCAGCACCGTTTTCATCGGGAAAGAAGCGTTTTCGGCGGCTATCCGCTGCATGATCTGAACGGCGCCGCAAAGCATTGCCGCTTCGCCCTTGTGGTCGAGATGAACGTTGATCACGCGAAAGACCGTTCGGGTTTTTCGGTCGACAAATTCCGCCAGCGTATAAACGCGTGGGCAGTCGCTCTGATCGACGCTGTAGCGGCTTTCGGGAACATCGGGGGTTTCGGAGAGCCATTTGGTCTCAAGGCGCAGAAGCGCAAATTTTTTAAAATCGTAGAAAATGCGCGCTCCCTCACCCGAAAAATCCTTTTGCCGTCCCGTGCCGACCGAAATATACTTTTCACAGAGAGCATGCTGTGCCCACGCGAGCATGCTTTCGTTTACCTCCTGCGTTCCGATAATGTCGGGACTTTCGGAAAGAAGCATGCGGCGAATCTTCTCCGTACGGTTAGAAAAGGCATTGATGCCGTCGGCGGGAACGTCTACGCGCAGATTAAAGGTCATGACTTTCAGAAGCATTTTTATCCTCCTTGCTTTCGATGCCGAATCCGTCAAGATCCGCCTTTTGCATAGCGCCGAAAAGGCGGTGCTTCAGCCCCGGATATTCTTCTTTTTCAAGACGGCGGAGAAGCTCCTTGACCCGCTTGCGCTCGGAATCCTTGTCGGCGGGACAGGAACTTTCGATCAGCGGAAGATCTGAGCGCGAAACAAAATAGCGGATCGATTTTTCGGAGCAGTAAAGCAGCGGGCGAATGACGGTGATATCGCGGCGGTCAAGATAGGTGACGGGTGAGAAACAGCCGATCCGCCCTTCGTTGAAAAGATTCATGATCAGCGTTTCGACCGCATCGTCGAAATGATGTCCGAGGGCAAGCTTATTGCAGGAAAGAAGCTTTGCGGCGCCGTGCAGCGCGCCGCGGCGCATGCGCGAGCAAAGCGAACAGGGATTTTCCTCCCGCCGAACCGAAAAAACGATCTCGGCAATGTGCGTGCGCTCGGTGTGAAAGGGTACGTCGAGCTGTGCGCAAAAATCGTGCAGGGCAGAAATGCCCCTTTCGGCGTCCTCTTTTGTCCCGAAGCCCGCGTCGTAAAAGGCGGGATCCATATGGACGGCAAAAAGCTCGAATTTTTTCGGATAGAACCGCCGCAGGGACGAAAGAAGCGTGAGCAGTGTCAGCGAATCCTTCCCGCCCGAAAGCCCGACGCAGATACGGTCGTTTTCCCCGATCATGTGATATTCGTCGACGGCGCGCCGCACCGCACTCAAAAGGCGGCGCGTACTGCCGAAGGTGTATTTTATGTTTAAGTTTACGCTTTTTGCGTCTTCAGGCGTATGCGGCAAAAGGTTGTTTTCGGTCATATTTTTTTGCTTTCTTTTCGGTTTTATCAGCAGTATACCACAAGTTGAAAAAAAAGTAAAGAGAGTGGGGGAAAACGGTTGAATTTTCTTCAAAAAAACGGTATAATAAAGGACAAAAGGCGGAAACGAAAACAAAAACGGCAGGAAGGGGGGTGGCACGGATGCTTTTCGGTGTCGGAGAAGGAAAAATGCGGCGCGGTCGTATGCTTTTTTTGATCTTGATCTTGTTCGCGGCGGCGTTTGCTTTTGCGGCGCGTCTTTTGTCGCTTCAGGTCGCCAACAAAGAGTATTATACCGAGCGCGCCACGCCGAAAAATTTAAAAGTCATCGCCATTGAGCCTTCGCGAGGAGAGATCGCCGACCGCAGCGGCGAGCGGCTGGTTATCAACGTCGGCGTGCAGAATATCCGTCTCAACAAGTCGCTGCTTCCCTCGGGCGAAGAAAACCGTGTGCTTTTGTCCTTTCTTGACTTTTTGGAGGGGGAAGGGCAGACCGCGCCCGATCTTTTGCCGGTCGACGCCCATGATCGTTATATCCCCCCGACCGACCCCGACAAGGCGCGTGCACTCAAGGTGTTTCTGCGCGTAAGCGGGCTTTCGGAGGATGATTTTGCGGGGACGGGACTGTATGACCTGTTGTACAAGCGTTACCGTATCGAAAAAACGCTTCCCGACGCGTCGGAATACGACATCCGCCGTGTCATCGGTCTGCGTTATACGCTCGAAGGCTCGGATTTTGCCGTGACCAATCCTTTCACGGTCCTGGAGAATGCCGACATCGGACTGGTGACAAGACTTTCGGAGCGGCTTTACGAGCTTCCCGGGGTGGAAGTGGTCGTTGCCAACAGCCGAAAATATACCTACGGAACGCTTGCGGCGCACGTTTTGGGACGCACGGGACCGATCTTTCCAGAGGAAGCCGACGCATATAAAGAAAAAGGCTATGCGCTCGACGCGACGGTCGGAAAAAACGGCGCGGAAGCGGCATTTGAAGAGTATCTTCGCGGAAAGACCGGTTACAAAACGGTTGAATATTCCGCCGACGGCGAGACGATCTTAAACGAGACCGTTTCGGAGGAAAACCCGCCGAAATACGGAAAGACCGTTTATCTCACCCTGAGCGCGGGTATGCAGAACGCGGCGGAACAGTCGCTGCGCGAGGTCATTGAAGCAATAAACACGAGCAATATCCGCAACGGAAATCCCGACCGCTGCACCGGAGCGGTGGTGGTGGAAAACTGCAACACGGGTGAGATCTACGTCTCGGCAAGCTACCCGACGTATGACCAGAACACCTACCGCGACACGGTATCGGAGCTTTTGAACGATGAGCGCGCGCCGCTTTTGAACCGCGCCGCCGACGGAATTTACCCGCCCGGCTCGACCTTTAAAATCGCCACCGCCGCCGCCGCGCTCGACGCGGGAATTATCGACGAGAACACGCGTTATTACGACACGGGTATCTATAAAGAATACAGCGACTATCAGCCGCACTGCTGGTATTTTGATATGCACGGCGTGGGACACGGCTGGCAGAACGTGGTCGACGCGATCAAGAATTCCTGCAACTATTTCTTCTTTGAAGTCGGACGTCAGCTCGGCACCGACCGTTTGAACGATTATGCCAAAAAGTTGGGTCTCGGCGAAAAAACGGGCATCGAAACGGGCGAATCCGCGGGAATTCTCGCGGGTCCCGAATATCGCGCAAGCCTCGGAAAGCCGTGGAACCCCGGTGATCTCATCCAATCGGCAATCGGTCAGTCGGACAACGCCTTTACGCCCTTGCAGCTCGCGTCGTTCTTCTCGACGGTCGTAAACGGCGGAACGCGCTATAAGACACATCTTTTGAAATCGGTCAACGATTTTTACACGGGCGCGACGGAATACGAAGCAAAACCTGAAATACTTTCCGAAATCGATCTTCCCGCCGAGAGTCTGGAGCTTTTGAAGCGCGGTATGAAATCGGTCGTCGAGGACGGTACCGCCGCTTCGGTCTTTATCCGTTACCCTTATTCGGTGGGCGGCAAAACGGGTACGGCTCAGCGCGGCGGAAACGGCGGAGACAACGCGGTGTTTGCCGGTTTTGCCCCCTATGAGACCCCCGAGATCGTCGTCAGCGTCATCATCGAAAACGGTGAACACAGCTATACCGCGGCGACGGTTGCCAAGAGCGTGTTCGATTATTATTTCGAACACCCCGACGAGTTCCGGTAAAAGCACACCGAAAAACCAAAATTAAACAAAGAAGTCCCCGAGCTTTACGCTCGGGGACTTTGCTTTATTCTCTCTGTTCGGCTTTCTTTTTATCCTTGTCACGAATTTCGACACGCTGGATCTTGCCGTTGAAGGTCTTGGGCAATTCCGTAACGTATTCCACAACGCGGGGATATTTGTACGGTGCGGTGTTGACCTTGACATAGTTTTGCAGATTTTTGGTCAGCTCGTCCGACGGGGCATAGCCGTTTGAAAGAACGATGGTCGCCTTTACGGCAAAGCCGCGCACGGGGTCGGGAACGCCCGTTACGGCGACCTCGAATACGGCGGGATGTTCGGTCAGAACGCTTTCGATCTCAAACGGGCTGATACGGTAGCCGCTCGATTTGATGACGTCGTCGTTTCGTCCGACATAACGGAAAAGTCCCAACTCATCGCGGTAAGCGACGTCTCCCGTGTGATAATAGCCGTCGTGCGTCGCCTTGCGCGTGTCCTCTTCGCTCATGTTATAGGTGCGAAGAAGTCCGCAGGGATGGCGGTTGGCGCTCAGCACGCGAATGCAGATCTCGCCGTTCGTACCGCGCTGGCAGTTTTCGCTGTTCTCGTCGAGAATATGAACGTCAAACCCCGGAACGGGAAGCCCGATCGCACCGGGAACGGGTTCTGTCCACGGATAAATGGTGGCGATGCAGACCGTGGTTTCGGTCTGTCCGAAGCCCTCGTAAATTTTCAATCCCGTCGCTTCTTTCCAACGGTTGAAGATCTCGGGATTCAGCGCCTCTCCCGCCGTACAGCAATGAACGAGCGAGGAAAGATCGTATTTTGAAAGATCGTTTTGCAGCATGAGACGGTACATGGTCGGAGGCACACAGAAGGTCGTGACCTTGTATTTTTCAATCTTCGAAAGAATGTCCGCTCCGTCGAATTTATCGAAATCATAAACCAAGATCGCCGATTCGCCGAACCATTGACCGTACATTTTGCCCCACAGCGACTTCAGCCAGCCCGTGTCCGAAATGGTGAAATGCAGTCCGCCGTCCACGACGCGGTGCCAGAACACACCCGTCATGATATGACCGAGCGGATAACGAAAATCGTGCGTTACGATCTTCGGATAGCCGCTTGTTCCCGAAGTAAAGCTCATGAGCGACGTGTCGTCGCAGGTGGTGGCGTCGGCTCCCGTCGGGCGCGACCATTCGTCGCTTGCGGCGGCAAAGCCGTCTTCGAAATCAAGCCAGCCCGGAACTTTTTTGTGGCCCAAAACAAGCTTTAATTTGACGGTCTCGTATTCCTCCTGCCGTTCGTCGAAATGATCGGTACAGTCGCCGTCGCCCGTGATGATGGCGCACTTTATACCCGCCTTGTTGCAGCGGTAAACATAATCCTTTGCCGTCAGCATAAAGGTCGCCTGCACCATGATCGCGCCGATCTTGTGCAGCGCCATGGCGACAAACCAGAAATAATAGCTGCGCTTCATGACCAAAAGAACGCGGTCGCCCTTGCGCACGCCGAGATATTTTAAATAATTCGCCGCTTTGTTCGAGCCGAGCATCATATCGCGGAAGGTGAAGCGCTTTTCTTCGCCGTCCTTGGAGACCCAGATCATGGCAAGCTTATCGGGCTTTTCTTTTCCCAACACATCCAAAACATCGTAAGCAAAATTGAAATCTTCGTTCCACGTGAGCTTGTAATTCTTCTGCGCGTCCTTTAAAGAGATAAAATCGTCGCGATGAGCGCCCACAAATTTTTCATAGATTGGCATTTTTCCGCCGTCCTTTCAAAAACCGCGTGTTCTCTTATTTACGCGGTGAAATTTTCGAACAAATCTCAGTTTTTCATGACGACGGCAATGAACTGCGCGGGAACATCGCCCTTTGCCTTTTCCGCGTGGGGGATTCCCGAATTGAAGTACACGCTGTCGCCCGCTTCAAGCTCATACGAAATGTCGCCGATGTAAAAGGTCATTTCGCCCGACAGGAGGTAATTAAACTCCTGTCCGTCGTGACCGTGCAGTACCGGCGGCTTGTCGTCGGGGGTAATGGTGACAAGAAACGGCTCCGCTTTCTTATTTTTGAAGGTGTAGGCAAGGTGCTTGTAATCGTAATCATGCTGACGCTTGACCGAATAACCGTTTCCTTTTTTTACCATACAGCACATGGAAAGGGTCGGAGAAGAGCCGCTGATAATATCGAGAACATCCACACCCAGTGCCTCGGCGGCGTTGTAGACAAAACTGAAGGAAAAATCCTTTTCGCCTTTTTCATACGATAAATAATCGGCAAGCGGAACCCCGAGCTTTTCGGCAAGGTCTTCGGCGGTCATGTCGCAGTCCTCCCGTATACAGGCAAGACGCATACCGATGTCTTTCAGCTGTTCGTTCATAGTCGGAAAATCCATCCTTTCGGAAATATTATTGCGGAAAATTTGTTTAAAAAGCTTGCTCAGCCTTCGTATCGATATCCGAGCTCGATTGCTTTTTTGTTCAGATCGAAAAGATCCGCCTTGCGTGCCGAAACGACCTTTTTCAGCGCCTTTTCGACGTTTTCGAGCGGGATAAGCCCGGTTTTTTTCATCATGTATCCGATCATGATCATGTTGGCAAGACCCGTAAGACCGTTATCGGAGGCAAGAGAGGTTGCCGGAATATAAAAGGCTTCCGCGTCGTTTCGGGCGACCTTTCGTTCGATAAGCGAGCTGTCGACGAAAATTTTGCCGCCCGAGACCGTCGCGTCCTCATATTTGTCCAGTGACGGAAGGTTCATCGCAATGAGAATGTCGGGTTCGCTCACGATGGGAGAGCCGATCTTCTCGTCGCTCAAAATAATGCTGCAATTGGCGGTGCCGCCGCGCATTTCGGGACCGTAGGAGGGAAGCCAGCTTACCTCGCGCCCCTCGAGCAGTCCGTCGTAGGCGAGAAATTTTCCGGAAAACAAAATGCCCTGTCCGCCGAAGCCTGCGATAAGTATATTCTGTGTCATTTTATTTTCCCTCGCTTTCCGCAAATTTGTCCTTGTAAACGCCGAGCGGGTAATACGGGATCATGTTTTCCCGCAGCCACGTAAGAGCGTTTTCGGGCGTCATGCCCCAGTTTGTGGGGCAGGTGGAGAGCACTTCGATAAGCGAAAAGCCCTTGCCCTCGATCTGATTTTGAAACGCCTTCTTAATGGCGGCTTTTGCCGCGCGCACGTGCTTTACGTCGTCTACGGCGACGCGCTCGAGGTACGTCGCGCCGTCGAGCTTCGAAAGCATTTCGCAAATTTTTACGGGATAGCCGACGGTGTTTACGTCGCGTCCGTAAGGAGAGGTCTGCGTCACCTGACCGGGCAGGGTCGTCGGCGCCATCTGACCGCCCGTCATGCCGTAAATGGCATTGTTTACGAAAATAACGGTAATGTTTTCGCCGCGCGCCGCCGAATGGACTGTCTCCGCCGTGCCGATGGCGGCAAGGTCGCCGTCGCCCTGATAGGTGAAAACGATATTGTTCGGGTCGGAACGCTTGACGCCCGTCGCAACGGCGGGAGCGCGTCCGTGCGCCGCCTGAACCATGTCGCAGTTGAAATAATTATAAGCAAAGACCGAGCAGCCGACCGAAGCGACGCCGATGGTTCTGCCCTCGACGCCCAGCTCGTCGATCGCTTCGGCAACAAGACGGTGAATGATACCGTGCGTACAGCCGGGGCAATAGTGAAGGGGCGCGTCGGTCAGCGCGTGGGGTTTTTGAAATACGGTACTCATGCGTTTGCACCTCCCAATTCGCTTGCTTTCTTTATCGAATCCAAAACGTTTTCGGTCGTCGGGATCATACCGCCGACACGGTTGCACAGCATAACGGGCTTTTTGCAGCGGATGGCAAGCTCGACATCCTCGATCATCTGTCCCATCGAAAGCTCGACCGAAATAAACGCCTTTACTTTATCGGCGGCGGCAAGCAGCGCTTTTTTCGGGAAGGGCCAGAGGGTAATCGGACGAATCATGCCGACCTTAATGCCCATTTCGCGCGCCTTGTCGATGGCGTTTTGCGAAACGCGCGCCGCAACGCCGAAGGCGACGATGCAAATTTCCGCGTCGTCCATGCGATACTGCTCGTACATCGGCTCGTTTTCCTCGACGACGGCATAGCGCTTGAAGCGGTCGAAGTTGAACTGCTCCAGTTCCTCGGGCTTTAAGAAGAGCGAGTTTATAATGCGGGGCGGGCGCTTTCCTTCGGTTCCCGTGAGCGCCCACGATTTGTCGTGTTCATGGATTTCGCACGCTTCAAGGCTGACGGGTTCCATCATCTGTCCCATCGTGCCGTCCGAAAGGATCATCGCCGGCATACGGTATTTTTCGGCAAGGTCGAACGCTTTGAAGGTGAGATTTACCATTTCCTGAACCGAGTCGGGCGCCAGCACCAAAAGATGGAAATCGCCGTGACCCGCACCGCGCGTCGCGTGGAAATAATCCGACTGCGACGGCTGGATACCGCCGAGACCCGGACCGCCGCGCTGAACGTTGACGATCAGTGCCGGAAGATCACAGCCGGCAAGATACGAAAGACCTTCGCTCTTCAGCGAGATTCCGGGGGAGGAGCTGGAGGTCATAACACGCTTTCCTGTGGAGGCGACGCCGATGACCATGTTGATGGCGGCAATTTCGCTTTCCGCCTGCAAAAACGTTCCGCCGATCTTGGGCATGCGTTTGGACATGTATGCCGCGACCTCGGTCTGCGGAGTGATGGGATAACCGAAGTAATGACGGCAGCCCGCCATGATGGCGGCTTCGGCAAGCGCTTCGTTTCCTTTCATTAAAACTTTCTCGGACATAGTTCTTCTCCCTTCTTATTTCTCTACGGTGATCACGCAGTCGGGACACATGGTCGCGCAGAAGGCGCAGCCGATGCATGCTGCTTGATCGGTGACGTGTGCTGGATGATAGCCCTTGGCGTTCAGCGTTGTTTTCAACGCCACGATCTTTTTGGGACAGGCGCCGACACAAAGACCGCAGCCTTTGCAAAGCGCCTCGTTAAAGGTTACTTTTGCCATGATCGAATTTCCTTTCCTTATATAGATGTAAAAACACAGAATTCGAAAGTATTTATTCTTTTTGCCAGCTTTGGCGGACATACAATTTTATCGGGAATAATTTTTCGATTTTCCCCTCGAGAAGCGGGCAAAGCGGTTCGTGCGCCGCCGTCATAACGACGGGAAGCGACGAGAGACGCGAAAGCTCTTTCATATAGTCTCCCGCCGAAAGCACCGCTTCGGCGGTCGTTTCCTCCCCGATGTTGGGATTGGAAACGATCCCCGTGAAGGGAAGCCGACAGGCTTCTTCGATTTCGTAAAGAACGCCGAGCGCCGCTTCGGGCGTCCGCGTGAGCGGACGATAGGGATTGACGACGAACCACATGTCGTAATTGTTTTCGCAAGTCAGCGCGGGAACATACCGGCCGAGCGCCAGCGCGCCTCGGTCGTCGCCGCCGACATCCAAAACGCCGAAACGGCTCTCGTCCTCGGTGATCGAATAGGCTTCGGCGGGAAGCGCGGGAACATCGACGTTGGAATTGGCATATTCCGACGAGATGAAGCGCACTCCCGCTTCCTCCAGAATCCGCCGCGAATCCTTCGAACGGAAATACGGGTTTACGATATCAAGATCGGCAAGCGAAACGGCTTTCTTTTCACGGGCAAGAGACAAAGCGAAATTTACCGCAAGATTGGTCTTTCCGCTGCCGTAATGCCCCGCGAATACCGTGACCCGCTTCACTTTATAACCACCGACCAGCCGTAGGGATCTTCACCCGTGCCCCATTGAATGCCGGTTATGGTGTCGTAGATCTTCTGACTTACCTTTCCGATGCTTCCGTCGCCGATGACCATAACGTCATCCTTGTAGCGAAGCTTTCCGACGGGCGAAATGACGGCGGCGGTACCGGTGCCGAAGCACTCCTCAAGCTTGCCGTTCTTCTGCGCTTCCAAAAGCTCGTCGACCGAAATGCGGCGTTCCTCGACTTCATAACCCCAGTCGCGGCAGAGGTGCAGAACCGAGTCGCGCGTGATGCCGGGAAGGATACTTCCGTTGAGCATAGGCGTTACGATCTTGCCGTCGATCTTGAAGAAAATGTTCATCGCGCCGACTTCCTCGATGTATTTGCGCTCCACGCCGTCCAGCCACAAAACCTGCGAATAGCCGTCGTCGTGCGCCTTTACCTGAGCGATAAGGCTTGCCGCGTAGTTGCCGCCGGTTTTGGCAAAGCCGATGCCGCCGCGAACCGCGCGGACATATTCATCCTCGATCCAAATACCGACGGGAGCAAGACCCGAGGCGTAATACGCCCCGCTCGGAGAGAGGATGACGATGAAAAGATAGGTCTTGGAAGGCGCGACGCCCAAAAATTCATCGGTGGAAATGACAAACGGACGGATATAAAGCGACGTTCCGGGCGTCGATGGAATCCAGTCGCGGTCAAGGCTTACAAGCTCGGAAATTGCCTGAACAAAATCCTCCTCGGGAATGTGCGGAATGCAAAGACGGGTGTTCGAATTGTTGGCGCGCTTTGCGTTCATGTCGGGGCGGAAAAGGCGGGGATGACCGTCCTTGCCGCGGTAGGCTTTCAGACCCTCGAACATTTCCTGTCCGTAATGGAAGACCATGGCGGAGGGCTCGAGTGAGATCGGTCCGTAGGGTACGATGCGGGGATCATGCCAGCCCTTTCCCTCGGTATAGTTCATCAAAAACATGTGGTCGGTGAAAATTTTACCGAAGCCGAGCTTGGATTCGTCGGTCGGCTTTGCTTTCGGGTGCGTTGTTTTTTCGACTTTGATGTTCAGCATAGAAAAATCCTCCGTTGTGAAATAAATAAAAAGACTTACAGCTAAATGCCGTAAGCCTTAAAATATCGGAATAAATTCAGGGGAAAATGTGTAAAGACGATCCGAAATTTTTCAACTTTATGCACGACAAATAGCGCTATGACTAAAGCTGCGAATAATCACGGCAATAATAATAGCGATTAGAGTAATGCTTATGTTGAAAAGGGAAACGAACCGATTCATGACACGACCTCCCGTTTGATTACCGTTCCATTATAGCACGGCATGTGCTGTTTGTCAATCCCTTTTTTCGACTTTTGAAAAAGTTTGGAAAATATACAGTATATACACATTTCCGTAACGGGAATGGCGCAGAATGTATGATAATATGGCACTATGGAAAATCGGAGAAGAGTCTCTTTTATCGGAAAGGAGAAGCGTTATGCTGTTCGGAAAAAGAAAAAAACGCCCGATCGCCGCGGAAAGCGAAAAATCCGCGGAGAGCGGAGATACGGTCCGCGCCGCAGAAACAGAAGAAGAAAACGACGGAGCGGAGGAGTATGACCCGTGGCGTGACATAACGCACGGCAAAGCCGTCCGCATTTTGTTTTTTCCGTTTTGTCTCGCGGTGCTGATGATCCTTTTGTCGCTCGTAAGCCGCTCCTTTGCCGAAGCCTATTGCCGCACGTTCGGAAGCCTTACGCGGAAAATACTGGCGGCGATAACGGGCGTTCTGCCTTTTTCGCTTGCCGAGACGCTGTTTTTTGCGGGATTTGTCCTGTTGCTTTACGGCACTGTTCGCTGCATTGCCGAAGCGATCAAAAAAGTACCGTATGATAAACGCTTCGAGCGCCGCTTCAACCGCGCGATCATTGCGGTGGTTCTTTTCTGCTTTACGTTTTACGGTCTCAATTTTGCCCCCTGCAACCGCCGAACAACGCTCGCGGACAATCTCGGAATCGAGCGCGAAAAGGTGAGCGCGAAGCAGCTTTACAACGCGTCGGTCTTTGTCGCGGGCGAGCTTTCCGACTGCCTTGAAAAAGGGGATATCCGTTACGGCTCGTCGGGACTTTCTTCTTTGCCGTATTCGTTCGACGAATTGAGCGACCGTGTGAACGAGGCGTATGACAAAGTATACGACCGATATCCGTTTCTTACCCGCATGCATGCCCCCGTCAAACGCGTCGCACTTTCGGGGTGGATGACCTATACCCACATTTCGGGCATCTATATTCCGTATACGGGCGAGGCGAATATCAATATCCATTATCCCGATTACGTCATTGCCTTTTCAACGGCTCACGAGATGGCACACCAGAGAGGAATATCACACGAGGACGAAGCCAACTTCGTGGCATTTCTGGTTCTGTATCAAAGCGACGATTATTATCTTCGCTACAGCGCCCTCTGTGAGCTTTATAACTATCTCACCGACGCACTGTACAGTGCGGATGAGGAGCTTTTCTATTCGGCTCTATACAAAACGCCGCGCGGTGTTCTTCGCGAAATGATGGGCTTTTCCGACTTTTTCGAACCGTATTCGAATTCGACGGCATCGAAGATCGCCGACACCGTGAACAGCGCTTCGATCAAGCTGCGCGGAGACAGTGAGGGCACGAAAAGCTATGATATGATGGTCGATCTTGCCGTGGCGTATTTCGGGATCGGAGAAGAATAAAGTCGCATGAAAAAACGCGCGGAATACGAAAAATACCGCGACGAGGCGATCGCAAAGTCCATGCCGATCCGTTGCGAGAAGCGGTGGCACCTTTACGCCGCCTTACAGATGCGGTTTTCGGTGCGCCTGCTTTACGATTTTGAGACCGACGCGGAATATCGCGGCCGTTACGGTGTTTTGTTAAAAAAGGTCGCCGACGACTGCCGCGCCTTTGTCCTCAAAAAAGCGCCCGTTTTGTGTTCGGGCGATCTTTCACGCTGCGATTCCATATACGAGCCGTGGCGGACACCTCCGATCGAGCCCGTGCCGGGGGTGAACGAGCCGAACTTCTTAAAACCGATCCGGAACGAAGAAAACCCCGCGTTTTATCCTCTGCGCGATTTCGGAAATGCTGTCCACTCACTTTGCCTCGGCGGCGAAGCGGACGAGAGCGTGCGCGGCACGCTTCATTCGGTCATGGACGCAATTGATTACGAAAACCATACCTCGGGCGGACCGCTCGATCTTTTGGGCGGTTATCGGACAGTCGAAAAAGCGTGCTTTTGTGACAAAAAATGTGAAAAATGACTGGAAATTTTCCGTTTCGTATGGTATACTGATAGGGAAACTGCCCGAAGGGAGACTCAAAAGAAATGTCACAAAAACGCAGAGACAACACAACGCTTACCCTGCTTTTGATTTTGGTCATCGCCATTATTGCGAATGTTTTTATTTTCGGTACGGTCAATCTCTCGACCATGCCCCGCGACGCACAAAATCTGCGCACGGCGGTGCAAACGTCTCAGGAGGACGAGACGGCGCAAAACGTCGTCGAGGAGCAGCCGAAGATACCCGATAACGTGACGCCGATTACCGTCGATTCGAACGAAATTCATTTCGGCGAGCTGATCTTAATCAACAACGACCACGCCTTTGTCGACTCTCCCGCGCCGCTCACCGTAAAGACCGAATCGCCCGTGAGCGTTTACGGAAACAAAACCTCGGATTATGTGATCCTCGACACCTCCATATGGCTCAATCCCACCGTGATCGATCGTCTGAACACGTTGTTCGCCGATTACAAGGCATACAGCGGCAAGGTCGGCATCATGATCAACGCCGCTTACCGTTCGATTGAGGACCAGGAGGCGATCTTTGCCGAAAAGGGTGCGGATATTGCCGCCAATCCCGGCTACAGCGAGCATCATTCGGGCTATGCGCTCGACATCTGCATTTACGAAAACGGCAAGGACGCACCTTTGCCGACGAGGAGCCGTATATTTGGATTCCGCAAAATTGTGCAAAATACGGTTTTATCCGCCGCTATCCCGAAGAAAAGGCGGCGCTTACCGGAATAACCTTTGAACCGTGGCATTATCGTTATATCGGTGTACCGCACTCGATGTACGTCACGCAAAACGGATTGATCTTTGAGGAGTATATCGAGCAGTTGAAGCAATATACCTTTGAGGGCAAGCATCTTCCGATCGACGCGGAGGGAAAAAGCTACGAGGTCTACTTCGTTCCCGCAAGCGGCGACAAGACGACGGTTTATGTTCCGAACGACAAGCCGTACACTCTTTCGGGAAACAATGTTGACGGCTTTATCGTGACCGTCGAGACGACCGCACAGGAATAACCGAATTTCACTCTCGCTCTCGTTTTCATTCGCACTTCCGTTTTCGCGGTTCTGTTTTTTTCGCTTTCTTCATAGAATGGCACTGTAAAAATTTAATTTTGCAGGTGATTCCGTGAAATATTCCCGAAAAAAACATCCCCGCCGCGAAGAGAGCAAAGACCGCGCCGTGCGGCTCGGTCGATTCATCGCCGAACAAAAAGCGACCGTCCGAAGCGCGGCGGCGGTTTTTGCGGTCTCAAAATCGACCGTACATAAGGACATTACGACCCGTCTTCGGGAGGACGACCCCGCTCTCTTTCACGAAGTGGAAAAGGTGCTTGCCGTAAACAAAGCCGAACGGCATCTTCGCGGCGGACGGGCAACCAAGGAAAAATACGAAAAGATCGCGTATTGCGAAAAGAAAAATAAGTAAATACGACCAAAAGGGAAAAGAAAAAGGAGGATGACATTATGCCGCATATCAGCGTAAAAATGATCGAAGGACGCAGTGAGGAACAGAAAAAGGAACTTGCAAAGGCGCTCGAAAAGACGCTTTCCGACACGCTCGGATGCGATACCAAATGGGTCACGGTCTCGATCGAGGATTACAACGGAAAGCAGTGGCAGGAGGTATTCCGCGAGGAAGTGACCGAAAACGAAAAGCACCTTTACAAAAAGCCGCAATATGACCCGAAGATCCTGCTTTGATCGGAAAAAGGCGAAAAACGCGAAAACCAAAGGGAAAGGAATTTTAAATTATGCCGCTTGAGCTTACCCATCATTTGTCGCTTGCGGATTTTCACGTAAACTGTGAAAAACCGCACGCGTATTTTATCCCGTTTGACACCGAGAGAAAAGCCCTTTCGGGCGACCGTCACAACTCCGCTTATTTCAAATCGCTTTGCGGAACGTGGGCTTTCCGCTATTTCCCGTCGACGCACGATCTTGACGACGACGAATATGTTTCCGAGGATTACGAGATCTGCGACTGCGGATGCTTTGACGAGATCGAAGTGCCTCGCAACTGGCAGACCGAGCTTTCGCGCGGATATGATGTGCCGAATTACACGAATGTCCGTTATCCGTACCCCGTCGACCCGCCGCACATTCCGCCGGAAAATCCCTGCGGACTGTATCTGCGTGATTTTTATCTCTCCGAGGATTTTTCGAAGCGTGATGTGACGCTCACCTTCGAGGGCGTGGATTCGGGCTTTTATGTCTATGTAAACGGTACGTTCGTCGGCTATTCTTCGGTCAGCCACGGTGTGAGCGAATTTGACGTTTCCGCCTTGGTAAAGCCGGGGCGCAACCGCATTGCCGTGCTTTGCGTAAAATGGAGCGTTTCGAGCTATCTCGAGGATCAGGATATGTGGCGTATGTCGGGTATCTTCCGCGAGGTTTACCTGCTTGCCCGCGGAAAAGACCGTATCGTGGATTTTTATGCGAAAACCGCGCTGAACGAGGATTTCTCGAAGGGTAACGTGTCCTTTGAGATCGAGAAAAAAGGCAGAGGAAAGATAACGGGCAAGCTGGTCGCCCCCGACGGAAACGTTGTTTTTGAGGGCGAAGTCAAGGACAAAACGACCTTCTCGGTCGATTCGCCCGCCCTTTGGAGCGATGAGATGCCGAACCTTTATACGCTCATCCTTTCGATGGGCGATGAGGTGATCGTTAAGAAGATCGGCTTTAAATCGCTTGTGATCCGCGGCCGCGTTTTGTATATCAACGGCAAGAAGGTAAAACTGCGCGGCGTGAACCGCCACGATTCGCACCCCGTGCTCGGACATGCAACGCCGTATGACCATTTTCTGCGCGACCTTTTGATCCTGAAGGCGCACAACGTCAACGCGATCCGCACCTCTCACTATCCCCCCGACCCCCGCTTCATTGAGCTTTGCGATGAGATGGGCTTTTATATTGTGGATGAAGCCGACATCGAAACGCACGGCTTTGTTTACGTAAACTGCTGGCGCGAGCTTTCGGATTCGCCCGACTGGACGCCGCTTTATCTCGACCGCGCCGTCCGTTTGTTCGAACGCGACAAAAACGCGCCTTGCGTGATCTTCTGGTCGCTCGGCAACGAATCGGGCTGCGGTATCAATCAGGTCGAAATGGCAAAATATATCCGTTCGCGTGATAAAAACGCCCTGATCCATTACGAGGGCGCGGCGTCGCATTATATTTTGAATAACGGCTACGGCGGGGTGATGGACGAAGGACACCGTGCAACAAAGGAAGAGCTTTACGCCATCACCGACACCGAATCGCGCATGTATCCTTCGCTTTCCGAAATGGAAGAATATCTGAAAAAGGGCGAAAAGTGCTACTTCCTTTGCGAATACTGCCATGCCATGGGCAACGGCCCCGGCGACTTTGCGGCATATTGGGATCTGATCGACCGTTACGATAACGCATGCGGCGGCTGTGTTTGGGAGTTTTGTGACCATTCGGTTGCGATCGAAAAGGACGGAAAGGTCGGCTATACCTACGGCGGCGATTTTGACGACCATCCCAACGACGGCAATTTCTGCGTCGACGGTCTTGTTTATCCTGACCGCCGTCCGCATGTCGGCCTTTTGGAAATGAAGAAGATCTATCAGCCGTACACCGCCGAGCTTGTCGATTTCGAGACGGGCAAGATCAAGATCCGCTCCAAGCGCTGCTTTACCTCGCTTTCCGATTTGAGTCTTGCTTATACCGTCGAATGCGACGGAAAGGTTGTGCTTTCGGGCAAGCTCGGAAGTCTTGAGATCGCGCCCGGACGTTCGCGTACCTACACGCTCTTTAACGCGACCGATTTTTCGATTCCCGGCGAATATACGCTGAACCTTCGCTTCCTTTACAATACCGCTTATCCTTACGCCGCACAGGGCGAGGAAAACGGATTTTATCAGTTCGAGCTGTTCACGCTCTGTGAGGACGAAGAGAAAGTTGAAGATACGCTTGCGCTTTGCCCGCTCGAATACGGCGAGGACGAGCGCTACGCCGAGATCTGCTGCGGCGAGACCTGCTATCGCTTCGACAAGGCGCTCGGCACGATCGATTCGATCGTGCATGAGGGAAAAACCATGCTTTCCGAGCCGATGCGCCTTACGATCTGGCGCGCTCCCACCGACAACGATCAATATGACCGCATAAAATGGGAGGACATGGGCTTCGACAAATTCGTCGCGACCGTTTACGGCGCGGGACTTGCCGAGCGGACGGAGGATCATATCACGATGTATGCCGATCTTGCTCTCGGCGCGCCCGCACGTGCGCAAGGGCTGAAGATCAAGGCGACCTATGTCTTTACCCGCGACGGCGCTTGCTCGCTTGAATATTCCGTAAAACGCGGCGCGGGCGTGGGCTCTTTGTTCCTGCCGCGCTTCGGCGCACGCTTCGTTATGCCCGAGGGCAACGAGCGCGTCGAATACTTCGGCTACGGTCCGTACGAAAGCTATGCGGACAAGCACCTTTCGTCGCGCCTTTCGAAGTTTAAGACCACCGCAAGCGACAATTTCGAGCATTACGTCATGCCGCAGGAAAATTCGTCGCATTACGGCACGCGGAACGCCTTTGTCGGCAATCTCTTCGGTCACGGACTTTTCTTCGAAAATCTTTACGACGGCGAGACCTTCAGCTTTAACGCTTCGCATTTCCGCGCCGAGACGCTCACGGCGGCAAAGCACGATTACGAGCTTGTCCCCGAAAAGGAAACGGTCGTTTACATCGATATGCGCATGAGCGGCGTCGGTTCGCATTCGTGCGGTCCCGAGCTTGCCAAGGAATTCCGCGTCGATGAGGAGGAATTCTCCGGTTCGTTCAAGCTCGTTCCGAAAATTTTGCACTGACGGGAATAAACCGAATCACAAAGCCCGCGGGACATCCGAAAGGATGCTCCGCGGGCTTATTATTATTAGGATGTGTTTTCCGTCACGCCTTGCCGATACGGTATTCGGGAGCGGCGATACGGGTGAAGACGACGCACGCTTCTGAGCGCTTGATTTCGTCGTCGGGACGGAATTTTCCGCTTCCCGCGTCGCCGCCGACGATGCCCGCTTTATAAAGCTTATTTACCGCCGTATAGCAGGGAAGATCGCTCGTCACGTCGGGGTTTTGTCCCGAAACGACCGCCGTGTATTCCTCGTCGGGCAGGAGCGACGCGAAAACGATCGCCATTTCGCCGCGCGTGATGTTGCGGGTGTAGTCGTCAAATTGGTTCGACGTGATGAGCTTTTGCTCGAGACAGTAGCGCACGTACGGCATATACCACGGCTCACTCACAAGAGCCGAGCCGATCGTCATTCCGCAATAGGCGGAATGAATGTTGGCGGCGACCGTCAGCACCTGGGCGACGGTGAATTTGTTGTCGGGCGAAAAGGCGGAATTTCCGACGCCGTTTGCCAGCTTGTATTCATACGCCGTCTTAACGTAGCGATAGAACCACGCGTCCTCGGCGACATCGCGAAAGGCTTCGTAGCCGCGCTGTGAACGAAACGCCGCTTTTCCGGGGAGAACATACGAAACGCTTCGGGTCTCGGCCGCGCCGCATTTTTGACAGGTGCGCTTTTCGGTTCCGTCCTTCTTATATTGCGCCGCCGTCACCGTCGTCCACGCGCCGAAATTGTGCGACGATTTGGGAAGTGTTTCGGTTGTGACTGCTTTTTCACAATAAGAGCAGTACTTTGTGCGTGTGCCGTTTTCGGTGCAGGTTGGCGTTTTCGTCACTTTCCAATCGAACAGTTCACCATGAATCAAACGAGGTATTGTTTTGGTTTCCTCATACTGGCTTGTATATTCAGCTCGGGCTGAGCTACCAAAACTTCAACCGACTGGTCAACAACCAAACCTCGGCGATCAAGTACGAAAACATGGAGGCGCTGTGCAACATTCTGGAATGTACCCCGAACGATCTGTTTTATGAGTATTACCGACACGGATACGGACGGTGCGAAGCGCCCGACGAAAGCGCAAGAACCGAAAACGGCGAAAAATAAACCCGACAAACCTTTTGTTTGTCGGGTTTTCTTATTGTTTCGGCTCTTGAATGCCTTTTTCGTCTTTCCGTTTTCCGCGCTCAGTCCTCGATCGCCGCTTTGCGGGTGTTGATCTCGTAAAAGATCTGCGGGTCGAATTTGAACTTGCGCTCGTAGGTCATCAATCCGTTGACCTCCTGCTCCACGTCGTAAAGCTGCGTATAGCAGAAGCCGATGAAATGCGGGTCGTCAAGCAGAACGTTCGTAAGTCCGCGATAGCGCTCGATGAATTCCTTTTCGCCCTCGGGAGCGACGCCGTAGCCCCAGCCCTTGTTTTCTTTGTCCGCCATGCGGATTCCGCCGTATTCGCTCATGAACAGCGGCTCGCCGCGCCACGTCTGACGGCTCGGGTCGGCGCGATACACCTGATCGCGCGCAATGCCCTTGTCGGTTTCGCTGTAATATTCGGCAAACTTCTTCGGATCCTGCTCGTAATCGTGTACGTCGAAAAGGTCGGTCACAACGTGATAATTTCCGCTCGTGTCGATGCACGGACGGGTCGGATCGAGCTTCTTGGTCGTTTCGTATACGATGCGCAGAACGTTGTTGCACTGGCGCGTGCCGTTTTCGTCCCAGGTTTCGTTGAAGGGACACCAGCCGATGAGCGACGGATGGGAATAATCGCGCTCGACCGCGTCGGTCCATTCGGGCAGGAAATGCGCAATCGCCGATTCGTTCGTGACGCTCAAGCCCCAGTTTCCGTGCTCGCCCCAAACGGTGTAACCGAGCTTATCCGCCCAGTAAAGAAAACGCGGCTCGAAGATTTTTTGATGCAGACGCGCGCCGTTAAAGCCGAGCTGCATGGAGTAGATAATGTCGTTTTTGAGCGCCTCATCCGTCGGCGCGGTGTAGATCCCGTCGGGATAGAAGCCCTGATCGAGAACCCAGCGCCCGAAGACCTTTCGGCCGTTCAGGCAGAAAGCGCCGCCCGCAAGGCTGACCGAACGCATTCCGAAATAACTCTCGACGCGGTCGAGCACCTTGCCGTCTCTTTCGAGCGTGATAAGCGCGTCGTAAAGATTGCCGGCACCGATGTCCCAAAGATGAAGCACCGAGAGCGAGACCGCAACGAACGGCTCTGCGGTCGAAACGACCGTCGAGGAGGTTCCCGTTTCCTTGCCGTCAAAGAAGGTGCGAACGGTAAGCGTCGCGCCGACGGCGTCGTTTGTCACGGGGAAAGCACAGAGAATCGTTCCTTTTTTGATGTCGGGCGTGAATTTTATGCCGCAGATGTGCGCTTTTTCGACCGCCTCCATCCAAACGGTCTGCCAAATGCCCGTCGTGCGGGTATAGAAACAGCCGTAGGAGGCGTAGCTTTCGCTCTGCTTGCCGCTCGGCTGCTTTTTCGAGCGGACGTCGTCCTCGGCGCAAAGTGTTACGGAATTGTTTCCTTCCTTATTTATATAGTCGGTGATGTCGAAATAAAACGGAGTGTAGCCGCCGACGTGCGTACCGACCTCTTTTCCGTTTACATAGACCGTCGCACGGTAATCGACCGCGCCGAAATGCAAAAGAACGCGCTTGTTCTCCCACTCCGACGGGATCTCGATATCGCGGCGATACCAGACACAGGGAAGAAAATCCGTTTCTCCCACGCCCGAAAGGCGGCTTTCGGGACAGAACGGAACGGTGATCTCGCCCGAAAGATGCTCGTGCGTAAAAAGACCGCGCGCCTTTCCCGAGACGCTTTTGTCGATCTCAAAATCCCATTTTCCGTTTAAGTTTACAAATTCTCTCCGTACCATCTGCGGGCGGGGGTATTCGGGACGCGGTATATGGCTCATTCTCTCTTTGCTCCTTTTGACGTATTGAAGTGAAATGATTGTCGTTTTATCGAAGTCGAAAACGGAAAACAGAAAATCGACACCCCTTTTTGAAAAATCGCATTTGCGTTTGCATTTGCCGCCGAGTTTGCAAAAGCGCGTGCTTGCGTTGTTTCGCGCTTGTTTGCGGTGCGGCTTTGTCAATTTTCCGTCCTCTGTCTTCTCATATTTCATTGTACTCTTTTTTCGTGTTTTGTAAATGCAATAATCTATTTTCTGATTGACTTTTTCTCTTGTTTGTTGTATGCTGAAGATATTGAAAAACGAAGTGCGCCGCGAAAGGCGTACCGTGTGAGGTGAAGGCTTTGAAAATTCGCAATATAAAAACGGCATGGCCCGAAAACAGCACCTTTTCTCTGGAGCGTTATGTCGGAAACGAGTGCATTTTCATTCATATGACGACGCATGCCCTTGTCTCGGAAAAGGGGATCCTTCGAGACTGTCCCGCCGGGACCTGCATTTTGTATTCGCCCGGCGCGCATCAGCTGCTCCGCGCTTTTCCCGACGGTTTTGTGCATGATTGGATGCACATTTCCTCCGATGCAAAGGCGTTCTTTTCCTCCTACGGCCTGCAGACCGACACGCTGTATACTCTTTCCGAGGACGGTTTTGTTTCGGAGCTTATGCGCGAGGCGGAACTGGAAACGCTTAATCCCCGTCCCGATTCCGACGCGCTGTGCGAGCTTTTGCTGCGCGAATTGTTCTTAAAGCTTTCGCGCGGGGTGAATAATGACCGCGCCGAAAGCGTTTCGCCGTCGGTGCGAGAAGCTTTTGCGACGCTTCGGGAAAAGGTGCATCTGCAATACGAAAAAGAATGGACGGTCGAGGAGATGGCGGCGCTCGCTCATCTGTGTCCGTCGCGCTTTCACAATCTGTATAAGCACATCTTCGGAATCAGCCCCAAAAGCGACCTTCTCGCCGTGCGGCTCGAGCATGCCAAGCTCTTTTTACCCGACGAAAGTCGAACCGTAAAGGAAGTCGCGGGCGCGGTGGGATATTCCAACGTTTATCATTTCATCCGTGCTTTCAAAAAATACGCGGGCGTGACGCCGGGACAATACCGAACGGCTCATATCGGGGAAATAAAGCGTTCGCTATAATTTCATAAAATACAGCAAATATCTTCCTTTTTGCTCTTTACTTTTTGTGCATTTTATGATAAAATAGCGGTGGAGAATTGACATTTTTCAAAAAAATGCCGATTCTTCCGGTAAAAGGATTCGGCCTTTTGTACTGTGTTCTTTGCCGAAATTCATAAAAAAGGGGAATTTGTTATGAGGGGACTTCTTTCTTTCTGTCTCGTGCTTGTCCTGATTTTTTCGCTTGTTCCGAACTTTTCGGTCTCGGCGCAAGGAAAAAATGCGGTAGGACTTTCAACAGGAGACACCGCGACCGTTTATTACATTTCGGAAAACGGAACGGATGAAAACGACGGACTTTCCGCCGATACGCCTGTCCGTTCTTTCCGAACAATATGCGGAAAAGCGGCAGACCGTGATATTGTCCTTACGGTTATCGGCGCTTATACGTTGCGCAACGGCGACAGAGCCGACCACAACGGAACCGTCACCGTTACGGGGCAAGATGAAAATGCGTCGATTACATCGCAAGGCGGATACGGCTTCGGCTTCGGCGGTCCCGTCATTCTGCAGGATATTACATATAACCGCGGTACCAACGCTTATATTGTAACCTGCGGTAAAGATATTACCTTTGAAAAAGGCTTTAAAACCACCTCTTCTTCCGATTGGTTCGTTTTCGGCGGCGGCGGAATACAAGACGCCGCAAAGGTTTCGGGTTCAACCATTCTGGTAAAAGACGGAACCTTCACGGGCAACTTTGTTCTCGGCAGTATAATGCCCTCTTCTTCGGTCGGAAGCCATATCACGGGAGACGTGACGCTTCGCGCTCTCGGCGGTAATATCGGCACCGTAACGCTCGGTTCCTCAAACTGGGGCAGTTGCGGCGCCACCGTTTTTGATCAAAATGTTCTGATCGAAGCGTCAAACGGAACGATCGGCACGATTCGGGCGGTTGCAAGCGGCAACGGCAGTCCTACCGCCGTCACGGGCGCGCTTGAAATACTCTTAAACGACGGAGCCGAAACGATTCTGGATTCTACTCTTTCGGATATCAGTATCGGCGCACGCTATTTTGTCCGTTCGGCAAAAGGCGGTAAAGTCGCGCCGGTTTATGATACCGCGGGAGCTCTCGTTCCCGGAAAAGTTCGCGTCACGATTGAAAACGAGGGCGATTCCATTACCGTTGTGAACGGTTCGAACCGCACCTATTATGACTCCGACGCCGAAATTACCTTACAGGAGGGAACGACTGAAATTTTGTACGGAGAAAAACAATTGGTTAAGGGAACAACCGTCCCCATGACTTGGAAACCGCTTGACAAGGGATATATCACCCTTGTCATCGACGATAACAATTCGGAACTTCCTTTCTTTTACAATGTTATCACCGATGAATATAATCTTCCCATGTGCGCCGCTGTTCCGACCAGTACGCTTTACAGTGCCAACAACTCGGTTCTGCATGAAATTCAGAATCACGGCGGCGAAATTCTCTCCCATACGCGCGATCACAAAATTCTGAATCGTTCGGTCGATTGGGAAACGGTTGATTATCAGCTGGGACAATCTTACCGCGATTTGGTCGCCGACGGCTTTAATGTTCACGGCGTTATTTTGGCGGGCGGTCCGGGGCAGGATCAGTCCGAAAGCTACCGCAAAGATATCGAAGGCTTTACCAATAAGTATTATCTTTATTCCGATAAATACGGCGCCTCGACGCAGTATTGGAAAGAACGAAACTGGTTTGTCAATCGTTCGGTCGATAATTTGAAAGCCATTATCGACCAACAGATTCAAAACAAGACTTGGGAAGTAATCTACGCGCATAACACGGGTGAATGTAGTGAAGAAACCCTTCGTGCCGTGCTTGATTATCTTGTCGAAAAGAAAAATGCGGGTCTTGTCGACGTTGTAACATATCGTCATATGTACGAGACATTCGGTGATTGGGAAAGCCCCGTGGATTTCGGAAATACAACGTACACCGTTGAGTTTTACGGTTCGGATAAGACCGAATATCTCGGAAAAAAAGTCGTTGTAAAAGGAAAAGCCGCGTCGGCGCCCGAAGGATTGCTTTTGGATAGCGGATACACGCTTACGGGCTGGAGCGAATCGCTCGAAAATATTACCGACAACAAAAAGGTTTATGCACTCTGTGCCGATAAAGACGGAAATACGGTTGCCGCAACGCTTCCGAGCGTAATTCATACGCAAAAGATTTTTTATATTGACTCGGCAAACGGTTCGGATACTAATTCCGGTTTTTCGGCTGAAAAAGCCTTTAAAACCATAAACGCCGCCGTCACGGCGGCAAACGGCGCAGACTTTTCGGTTTGCGTAATCGGAACCCTTACCCTTCCCACACAGGTTGCTTCCCACACGGGCAGAATGACAATCTACGGTGCGGACGAAAACGCTGTTTTGGGAACCAATCCAAGCTTGGGACATTATCTCGGCGGGCCTTGCACGATTCGCTCCATTCGTTTCAAATGCGCTCAGGGCGGTTCCTACGTTTACACCAACGGCGCCGATCTTATTCTCGGCGACGATATTGTGACCTCAGGTTCTCATCAGATCATCTCGGGTTCTTATTGGGGTCATGTCACAAAGAGCGCTTCGGTCACGATTTCCTCCGGAAACTATTATCAGGTTTATCTCGGAGAGATTGCCGCCGGCACGACGCATACGATTTCCGGCGATATGAAAGCCGTTATTAAGGGCGGCAATATCTCCGATTTGCGGCTCGGAAATCACGGATGGGATACGAACACGCAAAAAGATGTAATTTTTGACGGAAATGTTTCGGTGCGCATAGACGGCGGCGTAGTCGCCAAAACTTCGGTTACAACGGGGAGTTATGCCGCCCGTTTTAACGGTGCGCTTGAAATGATCTTCAACAACGGCACCGACACCGTTTTTGATTCCGTCTTTATGCAAACAACGGCAGGCAAAGGAAAATATATCGTAAAGAGCGCCCCCGAGGGCTTTGTGGATTTCGTTTACGAAGAGGACGGAACGCGCGCAATCGGAAAATATTTTATAACCGTTCCCGAGGGAAAATGCGCCGCCGTATCCGACAGCAACGGCACGGTTTATCTTATGACTTCGGGTGAAATAACGCTTACCCCCGGCACAACAACCGTCACGTATTCCGATCTCAGCGATTCGGACGCGGTCATTAAGATTGCCGACGGTGAAAATGTTTATTATTACGGAATCGCCGACCGCGTATCCGTCACACACGGCGGTATTGTTACTTTCCCCGCCGATATGTCCCGCGAAGGAAAACTTTTCGGCGGCTGGTATTCCGACGCCGAATTTACAAAACCGATTCTTCAAGGTTCGACCGTTGAAACGGGTATTCTTTACGCAAGATGGATTACTCCGTCGGAACGAGATCTTCATCTTGAAGGCGTTCAGATCCGCACGGCGGGCACTCTCGGTTTACGTTATGTCAGCAATATTACAAAGGATCTTCGCGATACTTTGATCGGACTGAATGAACAAAACGTCGCTCTTTCTCCCGAAAAAGCGGAGTTTAACGCCACCGACGGTATCGGATACGGAACCGTTTTACTCCCCGAAAGCTATCTTTCCGAAAAAGAACTGGTCAAAAACGGAACGTATATCGCAAACGATAAAACCTATTATTCCAAGACCGTTCCCGCCAAAAACACCTTTGAAATAACCGAAAGTTTTGATCGGTATACGGCGGTTCTTATCGGAATTACCGATGAAAATCTCGCTCGCCGTTACACGGCGCGTCCGTATATCACATACTTTGACGCTTCGGGCATTGAGCATACGATATACGGAGAGTCGTATACCGCAAGTCTTTATGCCGTAGCCGAACTGATTTACGCAAGCGGCGCGAAAGAGGAACCGGAAGAAAAGCGTGAAGAAATTCTCGCATTCCTTCTTGAAAATATCCTTTCCAGAACCGACGGTTCCGATAATCCTCTTGCCAACACCGTCCGCGCTTTAAAAAACGATAAAAAGCTGACGGTCGGCTATTTCGGCGGTTCGATTACCAACGGATATACCGCGGCTTATAACGTCAAAGACGACGGAACGGTTGAAACCTCGGGCGGAAACATTCTTCTCTCCTATGTTAACCGTACAACCGATTGGTTAAAAAAGACCTATCCCGAAGCGGTAATCGAATCGGTAAACGCCGGTGTTTCGGATACGGCGACCAATTTCGGAATCTATCGGTTGAACGATCAATTGATGAATGAAAACGGTCATGATATGCCCGATCTTGTCTTTGTGGAATTTACTTCCAACGACTGGCTTTATGATGACTGCATAACGCAGAACAAAAAAGATATTCGCCGTCAGATCGAATCGCTCGTTTTGAACATTTACGAAAAGAACCCGTATGCCGACATCGTCTTCGTCTTCACGGCGCGGAGCGAAAATGCCTCCTCCCGTCCCGCTTATGTTGAGGTCGCCGAAAAATACGGTATCCCCACCGTCGATATGGGTATCGCACTGCAAGGGCTTATGACGGCACGCGGTGCGGCAAACGAGTCGAAGGGCAATTATTATTACACGGTGGATAATCTCCATCCGAGCGCGCTCGGCTACGGAGTTTATTTTGAGGAAATTCAAAAGGCTCTCACGCCCTATCTTACTTCGCCCGTTTATTACGTGGGAAAGTGTGATCATACAAAGGCGCTTCCCGAAGCGTCCTCACGTTCGCTTTGGCGCTCGCCGACGATCCTTCCCGCTTCTTCCTTTACGGTAACGCAAGGTTCAGCCGCGGCAGGAAACGGTCTTACGGTCTCGCTTTACGGAACAAGTAAGACCGCAAGCAAAAACGTCGCGTTTACGCCCGATTCGCTCACGATCACCGAGGACGGCACCAAGGTTGCCTTTACCTTCACGGGAACGACGCTTGCTCTGCCTTTCTTCATGACAGGCTCGGGCATCAACATGGAGTACACCATCGACGGAAAAGACGTGAAAAACCTTACGGTCGACACCGATTTTCTCTCCTTCCAGCGCTATGCCCACACCCAGCTTTTCGTTTTGGAGCAGGAGCTTGCATACGGCACGCACGCCGTCGAGCTTACCTTCCGCAACACCTCCGACGGCAAAGTAAATGTCCGTCTCGGCGGCGCGTGCGTCGCGGGAGAGGATAATCACCTCGATAAGCTCATCGCGCTGAGCATCGACGACGGACCGCGCGTTGAATCGTCGAACGCCATTTTGGACGTTCTGCAAAAATACGGCGCACACGCTACGTTTTTCTCGGTCGGAAGCTCGGTGAACGCTTCGGTTTATCCCGTTATGAAGCGCATGATCGAACAGGATTGCGAGATCGGAAATCACGGATACGGCTGGAGCGGCATGGCGAACATGACCGAAGACGAATTGAAAACCGATTTCAACAATACGCAAAACCGCGTTTATGCCGCGGCGGGGGTTTACCCCAAGGTGTTCCGCGCCCCCGGACTCTCGGTGTCGGAAACCATGCATAGGACGATTCCGCTTCCGATCTTCAGCGGCTCTCTCGGCATTTCCGACTGGCAGGAATCGGTAAGCGTTGAAAATCGCATCGCCGCTCTGCGCGCCAACATTGTCGACGGCAGGATCATTCTGATCCATGATCTTACGAAAAACGCCGAGGCGTTGGATGTAGTCCTTCCCGAAATGATCGAGCAGGGATACACCGTCGTCACGATAAGCGAGCTTGCCTCTTTACGCGGGTATAAGCCGAGGGCTCATTCGGGTATTCACTACGCTTCCTTTGAAAAATAAAACGCATTTACGAAGGTCGTCCCGATCCAAGTGATCGGGATGACCTTTCTTTCCTCCGAAAGGATTCGAAAAAAATCCCGTGCGTCTTGATTTAAAACGAAAAATATGCTATACTACAAAATAGTTATGCGGGAAAAGTCCCGTTTTCAAGCCGAAAAAAGGAAAGGGAAAAATCATGGCGTATTGGAATGCTGCCGCATCAAACCGCAGCGCGCGGTTTGTTTTGGGCAAAACCATCACAGCCGAGCTTACCGGTACTTATCGAAAATTTTTGCCGCACCGCGGCGGCTGTTATGTAAGCTTCGGGAGAACCATACCCGACGGCAAGGAAAAAACCGCCTCGACCCATCCGGTCTTCGCGGTCGGGACCGACGGCGCGGTAGCGAAATTTACCGGCGAGGTTATCGCCGTTGTCAAAACACAAAGCAAAAAAGAATATCGGATCGTTGCACCGAAAAATATGCTGTTTTACGAGCCGGATCTGCGTTTTCTTGTGACCGATTATATTCCCGAAAAGGAAGAGCTTACTTTTATTTGCTACAACGAAAAAAGCTGTGGTGCGGTCTTATTTACCGAGGAGACCGAAAACCGCAAGTATATTCTCATCAAGAATATGTCGGGACATGTCGGATTTCCGAAGGGACACGTGGAATTCGGCGAGGACGAGCACGCGACGGCTCTGCGGGAGATCTACGAGGAAACGGGCGTTCATGCGCGCCTTATCCGAGGCTTTCGCGAATCGTATCATTATCTCATCAACGGTTATGTTCGCAAGGAGGCGGTTTATTTTACCGCGCCGTTTCGTCCCGAGAATGTGCGAATGAACATCATGGAAATTTCGGAATATCTGCTTGTGACCTATGAGGAAGCGATGAAGATTTTGAATTATCCGCACGACCGCAGCATTTTGCGCAAGGCGAACGATTTTGTGTCGGGCTACCTTGCCGCAAAGTCCGAGCAGCAGATGTAAGCGGAAGGACAAAACCGAAAGATCAAAAAGGAGAAATCTATGTCCAAAACATTGGTTCTTGCCGAAAAACCGTCGGTCGGACGCGAGCTTGCCCGCGTTCTCGGCGCAAGAAAAGGCGGAAACGGCTTTTTGGAGGGCGAAAAATACATCGTGACATGGGCGCTCGGACATCTTGTGACCCTTGCCGACCCGGAGGTTTACGGCGACGAATATAAAAAATGGTCGTTCGACACGCTGCCTATGCTTCCCGACAAAATGAAGCTGGTCGTGATCAAGGAAACGACAAAGCAGTATAAGACCGTAAAGGAGCTTTTGCTGTCGCCGAACGTGTCGGATGTCATTATCGCGACCGACGCGGGACGCGAGGGCGAACTTGTCGCGCGGTGGATCCTCGAAAAGGCGGGCTGTAAAAAGCCGCTTCGCCGCCTTTGGATCTCTTCACAGACCGACAAAGCCATCCGCGAAGGCTTTGCGCATCTTCGCGACGGCAAAGAGTACGTTCCGCTTTGCAACGCGGCGAAAGCCCGCGCGGAGGCAGACTGGCTGGTGGGCTTGAACGTCACGCGCGCTCTGACCTGCCGTCACAACGCACAGCTTTCGGCGGGGCGCGTGCAGACTCCGACGCTTGCCATCATCGTCGAGCGCGAAAACGAGATCAAGCATTTTGTTCCGAAGGATTATTTCAATCTTCATGCCGCTTTTGATGGTTTTCGTGCGCTGTACCGAAACGCCGACGGCGTTTCCGCTCTGCCCGAAAGAGCCGCCGCCGAAAAGCTTGCGCAGGCGGTAAACGGACAAAATTTCACCGTGAGCGACGTGAAATCGACCGAAAAGCGCACGCCCGTGCTCATGCTGTACGATCTGACCGAACTTCAGCGCGATGCGAACAAGCTTTTTAAGATGTCTCCGAAGGAGACGCTCTCGGTCATGCAGCGCCTCTATGAGGTACACAAGGCGCTCACATACCCCAGAACCGATTCGCGCTACATCACCGAGGATATCGTCCCGACGCTGTATGACCGTGTGCGCGCCGCGTCGGTCGGCATGCTTGCGGATACGGCGAAAGACATTCTGCGCTCGCGCCGAACGATCTGTAAGCTGTGCGTCAACAACGAAAAGGTCTCCGATCATCACGCTATTATCCCGACCGAAGAAATGCCGGATATGATCAAGTTTTCGAACGAGGAAAAGCGAATCTATGTGTTGGTCGTCAGCCGCTTTTTCGCTTGCTTTTATCCCGATTTTGTTTATAAGCAGGTGAAAGCGGAGCTTTCGTGCAAGGATCATCGCTTTTTCGTCAGCGGCAAGGAAATTGTCGACTACGGCTGGAAAAAGCTCGGGATTACCGACAGCGACGAAGAGGAGGAAAAAGATGAATCCGAAGCCGAAGGAGGGCTTCCCGCGCTGAAGAAGGGCGATGTTCTTCGCTGCCGCGGCGTCGAGATCAAAGCGCTTAAGACCGCCCCGCCGTCGCGCTATACCGAGGCGAGCCTTCTTTCCGCTATGGAGAATCCTTCGAAATTCATAAAAGACCGCCGCATGAAGGAATTTATCGGCGGCGGACTCGGAACGCCCGCCACCCGCGCCGACATTATCGAAAAGCTGTATAATACGTTTTATATCGAGAAAAAAGACAACGTGATCTATCCTACCTCCAAAGGAATTCAGTTGATCGGCATTGTTCCGACCGAGCTGAAAGAACCGCTGCTCACCGCAAAATGGGAGATGGAGCTTGAAAAGATCGCCAAGGGCGAGGCGCAAAAGGACGGATTTTTGAACGAAATACGCGGCTATGCCAAGGAATTGGTATCGACCGTCAAGAATTCGGACGCTTCTTACAAGCACGATAACATGACCCGCACGCCCTGCCCGCTTTGCGGCAAAATGCTCTTAAAGGTCAAGGGCAAGCGCGGCGAAATGCTGGTTTGTCAGGACAGGGAATGCGGCTATCACGAAAGCCTTTCGGTCAAGACGGGCGCACGCTGTCCGAACTGTCATAAGGCACTTGAAATTCGCGGACAGGGCGAGGGAAAGATCGTCGTGTGCAAATGCGGTTTTCGACAGAAAGCGGACAGCTTTTTTAAGGCAAAAGAGGACAACGGAAAAGCCGCCTCTAAACAGTTTGTCCGCAGCTTCATGCAGCAGCAGGCGAAAAACGAGCCGCAGACCGAAAGCCCGCTCGCGCTTGCCATGAAAAAGGCGATGGAGAAAAATTAAGGCTGTGAAAGCAGGCAAAAACGGAAACCTTTTGCGGGTTTCCGTTTTCTTTTTTGGGAAAGAGCGCGAAAAGTGCGCTCGCGGTCACGCCCGTATACCGCTCCCCGGGGGGAGGAAGGCTCATGTGCGCCCGACGCTGTGCCGGTAATAATTCGGCGGGCGACCGATGGTCGCCTCTACTT
>URJL01000015.1 GCA_900548115.1 uncultured Eubacteriales bacterium | reverse complement strand
CATGCCGTTTTTGATTGAGCGTAACAGCTCTGTACAATCAGGGGATTTTTAAGGGTGCAGCCCTTAAATCGCTTTTCTTTGGTATCTTTCTTTTCGGAAGAAAAGAAAGATACTCCGCCCGAAGGGAAAAAACAATTTGTAAGGACACGAAAGTGCGTTATGCCACTGAAAGTGTGTTCGCGCCTGTCTCCGACGCGCTTCTCGCTGAGAAAGGCTTGAATACGCTCGACGGCGCATCGGTAATAATTCGGCGGGCGACCGATTGTCGCTCCTGCTTTATGTGATTTGAAATGGGTTTTACCTTTTCCCGCTTCGTACAATTTCATCGCGCGAAGCGCGACCTGTAATTGCGGCAAAGGCAAACATGCCGTTTTTGATTGAGCGTAACAGCTCTGTACAATCAGGGGATTTTTAAGGGCGAAAGCCCTTAAATTCCCTTTCTTTTTGGCTCCTTTTTCTTTCGAAAACAAAAGAAAAAGGAACTCTGCACGAAGTGCAGAAACGGTTTGTAAGGACACGAAAGTGCGGCTGCCGTACATAACCGATATGCTTTCCGAGGAAGGAAGGCTTGAATACGCTCGACGCCGCATCGGTAATAATTCGGCGGGGCGACCGATGGTCGCCCTTACTTTATGTGATTTGAAACGGTCTTTCCCTTTTTCCGCTCCCGAATACGGTATTGCAGCGGCGAAATCCCCGTTTCGCCTTTGAAATATTTTCGGTACGCCCGCACATCGGAATATCCGACCGACTCGGCGATTTTTTCGACCGAAAGCACCGTGTCAGTCAAAAGGCGCGTACTTTCGCCGATGCGAAGCCTGCGCAGATACTCGGTATAGGTAATGCCCGTTCCTCGCTTAAAGAGCGTGCTGAGACGTGACGGAGAATAATGAAGCTGTTCGGAAAGAACCGTCAGATTATCGTTTCGGTCGAGGTGTTCGCCCGTATGCTCCAAAATATGCGCAAGGATCGGATCGCCGCCGTACAGATCGGTCTCCAGTCTCCGTGCCGAATGAAGAAGAATTTTCAAAAGACAGCATCGGATCATGTTCTTATATCCCGCCCGACAAGAAGAAAATTCCTCAAACATGCACTCGAATTCGCGCCGCACGAGGCTGTCACGGTCGTGAAAAATATTTCCCGCATAATCCGCCGCATACAAACCGACCGACGGACTTTTTAAAATATCGGAGACCGCGCGGCAGTTTTTTAAGGACGAATCGACAAAACGCGGAACGAAAAGACACTGTAAAAGGCAGAAATCCTCGCTTTTTTCGGTGAAATGGTGGAGTTTTTCGCAATCGACGAAAAGATAGTCGCCCTCGGTCAGGCGATCGGTTCTGCATTCGGAAAAATGCTCGGCGGAGCCTTTCCAAAGGTAGATCAGCTCAATAAATTCATGACGGTGCGGCGGCACGTCGGAGGTGTTTCTCGAAATCCCGAGCGAAAAAGCCTCGCGCTTCAGATAATCCGCGACGGTATATCGATTCTCCACAGAAAATAAACCCCCTTTTTCGGAAGAAAAAGTGCTTTTTTTCAGTATAACACAGGTTTATAATGAAATCAAGGAAAGATCGTTTCCGAAAAAAGAAAATTCAGGGGGAATTGCAATGGAAGACATTCGGTTTGCCAATTTATCCAATCTGTCCGCGAAAGACCATCTCGGGCGGGCTCTTCCGACTTATGAAGAAGTCGGAGATGTAAAGAAAGACAAGATCGTAGGGCTGTTTTATTATTTGTGGCATGGCTATCACGGTACACAGGGACCGTATGACGTGACGAAAATTTTGGAAAAACAGCCCGATGCCATGTATCACCCCGAAAGCCCCGTTTGGCCGTCGCCCGAGCACACACCCATGCTGCACTGGGGAGAGCCTCTTTTCGGGTATTATCTGTCGTGCGATCCGTGGGTTTTGCGACGCCATGTGCAAATGTTCATCGACGCGGGGATCGACGTTTTGTTTTTCGACGTTACCAACGGTTTTACCTATCGAAAATCCTATCTTGCCTTGTTTGAAATTTTACGCGAATACAACAATAAAGGCTTTCGCGCGCCGAAAGTCTGCTTTTACACTGCCCCCGGCATACGCGGCTGCGGAACGGGAAATTTGATGGATCTGTGGGAACAGCTGTACGAGCCGCGGCTTTATCCCGAGCTGTATTTTTACTGGAAGGGCAAACCCCTTATGATCTGCCACTCCATACGTTCGCTTCCCGACGAGGTTCGCGACTTTTTTACGTGGCGAAGCCCGACATGGGGCGTTCCGAAAGCACCCAACACCTGGGCGTGGGGCACCGAACAGAAGGTGTCGGTCGACGAAAACGGCGTTCCCGAGGAGATCGCGGTCAGCGTTTGCCGCGTTGCTTACGGGACCGACAAGGATTACGGTCCGAGCCGCGGAATGGGCGACGCCGCTTACGGTGTTCCGATGATCGGGCGCTCATGGCACGACGGGAAAAAGGATACGCGCGAAAATGCCTCCCACTACGGCTTCCAATTTGAAGAACAGGCGCAGATCGCGCTGAAAAGCGAAGCGTCGGTCGCCTTTGTGACGCAGTGGAACGAATGGCTCGTACCGTTTTTGACCAAAGAGACCAACACGCTGTATAGCATGGACGACTACCCGATCCGCCTGCAGGACGAATTCAACGAAGAATACAGCCGCGACCTCGAACCGATGAAGGGCGGCTATGGCGACGCTTATTACATGCACCTGATCTCGTTTGTGCGCCGTTTTAAGGGCATGGAAAAGCCGACGCGCGACACGGAATCGAAAAGCGTGCGGATCGATTCCGATTTTTCGCAGTGGGACGGAACGGGCGTTGCCTATCGCGAATACACGGGCGATGTTTTTCCGCGTTCTTTTCGCGCTTACGACGCGATCGGACGGTACGAAAACCATACAGGGCGAAACGAATTTTCGTGTCTCAAGGTCGCCTCCGACGACGAAAATCTGTACTTTTACGCTCGGTTTGAAAAGGCGATCACTTTTGCGCCCGACGACAAGCCGATCCTTCTGTTTTTAAACGGACAAAACGAAAATGCGGCGCGGTGGTGCGAATACGACCGCATGATCTCGATCGGCAAAGACGGAAAAGCGACCTTGCTTGCCTGCGCCGAAAACGGCGCGTATCGGTGGGAGAAGCTGTGCTCCGTGCCCTGCTTTGTCGGAAAAGACCGCCTGCATTTGCAAATTCCGAAAAAGCGGCTCGGGGTTCATGCCGATGCCTATTCGATCGAATTCAAATGGGCGGATAACCGCATGGAGGACGACGTTATGGACTTTTATGTCAACGGAGACGCCGCGCCGCGCGGAAGACTGAATTACGTTTATCTGAGGGGATGAGAAAAACTGTCCCGTATCGAAAAAAGCGAGCCGAAAGGCTCGCTTTTTTATATGCTTATCCGTAAAAACGGTCATTTTCCCACGCAGAATTTTGCGAAGATCCGATCGACGATCTCTTGTGTGACGCTTCGTCCGTCGGCTTCCGACAGGAACGAAAGGGCGCGCTCAAGATCGGTCCCCGCAAGGTCGGGCGTGTAGGCAAAAAGGGTGTCGAGAGCGTCGGAAACGCACGTTTTCGCTCCGCAGAGCGCCGCGTACATCCGCGCACCCGTGACGATTTTTCCCTCGCGTATTTCGCGGTCGCCGACGGGATAAAGCGCCGAAAGACGCGAAAGAAGCGCGTCCCTTCCGTCTCCGAATTTGGCGGAAAAAGAAAGAATTTCCGTTCCCGCCGGCAAAACGGCGGCAAGGTCGCTTTTCTTCTCGGGCAGAATCCCTTTGTCGCTTTTGTTGAGAAAATACAGAATATTCTTTCCCGTCTCGAGACGGAGCGCTTCGCACAGCGCACGTTCCCCGTCCGAAAAAGGCGTTGTCCCGTCCAAAACGGCGAAGATCAGCTCCGCGTCCGAAAGGGTGCGCTTGGCGCGCTCCACGCCGATCTTTTCGACCGCGTCGTCGGTTTTGCGGATACCTGCCGTGTCCGAAAGCAAAAGCGTGATGTTCCCGAGGTGCGCTTTTTCGGTAATGACGTCGCGCGTCGTGCCGGCAATGTCGGTGACGATGGCGCGGTCGGACTCGGTCAAAAGATTTAAAAGAGAGGATTTGCCGCTGTTCGGAAGCCCGACGATTGCCGTCGGAATGCCCCCCGTGACGGCGCGTCCGCCGTTGTAGCTTGCGCAGAGCTTTTCAAGGCGGGAAAGAACCGCCGAAAGACGTTCTTTCATTTCCTCGCCCGAAAGCTCGGCAAGATCTTCGTCGGGATAATCGATCACGGCATAGACCGATGCCAGAATATTCGTGATCTCGTCCGACAAAGCGGAAAGCGCCTCCGACAGCTTTCCCGCGACCTTTGCGTTCGAAAGGCGCAGCGCCGCCGTATTGTCCGCGTCGATGAGATCGCCCACCGCCTCGGCTTGCGAAAGGGTTAACTTCCCGTTCAGAAAGGCGCGGCGGGTAAATTCGCCGGGACCTGCGGGAACGGCGCCCGCGGCGAAAAGAGCCGAGAGAATGAGCGATACGCCGAGTTCGCTTCCGTGGCAGGAAAGCTCGGCGGTGTCTTCGCCCGTGTAGGAATGCGGCGCGTAAAAAACGGTGCAAAGTCCGTTGTCCAGCGCCTCGTTTTCATAAATAAAATCGCCGAAGACCGCGCTTGCCCCTTTATAATCGGTGATTTTTTTCCCCGATCGGGGAAAAAATACCTTCGAGACGATCGAAAAGCAATCGATGCCCGACACGCGGATAACAGCGATTCCCGCCTTGCCCGGCGCGGTTGAAAGCGCGGCAACGGTATTGGAAAACAAAGATGCCATAAAGCTCCTTTCCGAACAGTGAAAGAAAAAGTAAAAGAAACGGTAAAAAGTGAAAGAGCGGGGACGCTTTGCCCCCGCGTGTCATTCGTAAACGCTCGTACTGTCGGTGATGACCATCACATAATCCGAAAGACTCATGTCCGCCGACGGCTGAACGATGGCGGAGATGGTGTAATTTTCGGGATCGGGTTCGATGCTGACCACCGTTCCGACCACGATATCCTTCGGATAAAGACTGCCGTAGCCCGAGGTGTACACAAGGTCGCCGACCAAAACATCCGCGTCGGCGGGGAGATTGATTACCTTGCAAAGTCCGCTTTCGTAAAGGGTAAAAGAGCCCGACAAAACGGCGGAGGTCATGGTCCGCTCCATATAAACGCCGACGCGCACGTTGTGGTTCAGAATCGAAATGCCCCGCGCCGTGTTCGGACCGACCTCGGTGACGATGCCCAGAAGACCGTTTTCGGTGATGACGGGCATATTGACCGCAAGCCCGTGAAAGCTGCCCTTATCCAGCGTAAAGGTGCAGATATACCCGACGTCGCGCGCGACGATTTTGGCGTTGACAAACGAAAGCTCGGTGCGCTCGGTCTTCAAATCCAAAAACTGCTTCAGCCATGTGTTTTCTTCTTTGATAACAAGGCTTTCGCGGTTTTCCGAAAGAAGACGGGCGTTTTCCTCCTTCAGCCGCTCATTTTCCTTTTGCAGACGGTCGATGTCGGCAAAATGGGCGGAAAGGGAGGAGACCGAATCGGTCACGAACTCCGCCGCTTTTTGAAACGGCGTCGCGATCATGCCCGCCGCACCGAATACAAAGGAGAGAGCGTCGGTGTGATAGACCGTGATCGAGACGGCGGAAAGCAGGATCGAAATGAGCAGCGTCGTAAGAAAAAAACGGGAACGGATCTTGCCGAGACGCAAAGAAAACTCCTCCTTTCGGATAAAATCGGGTAAAATAGGATAAAATCGAAAAAACAAATGCAAAAACGCGGAAAAATCGACAAAATTCGAAAAAGGGTATTTATTTTGTCTCTGAAATCTATTATAATATAAGGGGAACCGTATTGCAAGAGTTTTTTTGTATCCGGTCTGTTTTTACGGATAAAACAAACATGCGAAAGGAATTTGTGCCGCCATGATGCACACCTACACATTGAATCTTTGCGGATCGTATTTCAGCATCCGTTCGGATGAAGAAGAAGCGTATATCCGTTCCTTGGAAAAACGTGTCTGTGAAATGCTCGAACAGGCACAGCTTTGCGGCGCGTCGAGCCACAAGGCGGCGCTGTATGTCTGCATGGAGCTTTTGGATATGCTGGAAAAGGAGCGGGCAAAAAACGCACCCGCCGAAAAGCCCCGCAAAAACTGCGAGGAAATTCTGTTTCCCGACAAGGAGCAGACCTCGCTTTTTGAGGTGTGACCGTGGCGGACAAGCAGCAATATACCCGTCCGCGCCTTCTTGCCCCTGCCGGCTCGTTTGATGCGCTCTCGGCGGCGCTTTGCGGCGGAGCGGACGAGATCTATTTCGGCGCGGGCAATTATCACGCAAGACAGGGAGCGAAAAACTTTTCGGACGACGAACTGCGCGAGGCGCTGCGCCTTTGCAAAATTTTCGGCGTCAAAAGCAATCTTACTGTCAACACCGTCCTTTTCGACCGCGAGCTTTCCGACGCGCTCAATTTTGTCGAGCATGCCGCAAACCTCGGCGCGGACTGCTTTATCGTGCAGGACATGGGGCTTTTGTCCGCCCTTCGGCGCGAGATGCCGAGCCTTGAGCTTCACGCAAGCACCCAGTGCGCCTGTCACAACCGCGAGGGGGCGCAGGAGCTTTTCGACGCGGGCTTTTCGCGCATCGTTTTGGCGCGGGAGCTTTCGGCGGAAAACATCCGAAAGATCGCGCACGACGCCCCGTATGAGACCGAGATCTTCGCGCACGGCGCTCTTTGCGTCTGCCATTCGGGGCAGTGTCTTTTTTCCTCCGTCGTCGGCGGGCGGAGCGGAAACCGCGGTCTTTGCGCCCAGCCCTGCCGCATGGAATATGACCTTGCGGGCGCGTCGGGAAAATCACGGCACGGATATCCGCTGAGCCTTAAGGATCTGTGCCTTGCGTCGGCGATGAAAGACGTCTTTTCGCTCGGCGTTTCGGTTTTAAAGCTTGAGGGGCGCATGAAAAGTCCCGCCTATGTTTACGGTGTAACGAAGCTTTATAAGACCCTTCTTACCGAAGAGCGCGGCGCGACCGAGGACGAGCTTTGCTTTCTTTATGACCTTTTTTCTCGAAGCGGCTTCACCGACGGCTATTTTACGGGAAAAGTCCTTTCCGACAACCGCGCGATGTACGGCGTTCGGAGCGAGCGCGACAAGGAAAAAAGCGTGCGGGCGGAAAAAGATATCGTAATTCCGCCGCCGAAAAAGGAGATCGGAGCGGCGTACCGTTTTTATGCCGGGGAAAAGCCGAGACTTTCGCTTGTAAGCTGTGAAACAGCGGTCGAGGTGTGCGGGAACGACGTTCTTTCCGCCGCCGAAAAAGCCCCCGCGACCGAGGAAAGCGTCGCGAAAAATCTTATAAAAACGGGCGGAACGCCCTTTTTGCTGCGGCGGGAAAACATCGCCGCTTCGCTCGGCGAAAATTGCTTTGTCCCGAGCGGACTGTTGAACGAACTGCGCCGCGAGGCGTGCGAAAAGCTCGCTTCGGCGCTGTCCGATACCCGGAGGATCGCGCGGGAAAAAAGTACGCCCCCTTACCGCCGCCGCGAGGAAAGCGAAAACGCGCCGTCGGTTCGGCTCTATTTTGCCTCGTGCGACAATTTCGAAGAAAAACTTCGCCCGTACCGCGACATCGAAAGCGTGGTTTTTCCTCTCTCGGCGTTTCGGACGATGGGGGAGAGCCTTGCGCGAATTTCCGAAAAAATTACGGTCGGGATCCTGTTCCCGCGCGTCGTCATGCCCGACGAGGTCGAGGCGGCGCTCGGGGAGCTGTCGGCGGCAAAGACGTGCGGCGCGTCCTTTTGCGAGGTGTCGAACATAGGACACATCGCCCTTGCGCGGCGGGCGGGACTTCTGCCGTTCGGCGGCGTGGGGCTGAATATCACCAATTCGGAGTCGGCGGCGTTTTATGAAGGTCTCGGACTTTCGTCGCTCGTTCTCTCACCCGAATGCAAGCTTGCCGCCGTGCGCGACATTCGAAAAAGCGCAGGTATAAAGTATTGCTTTTATGCCCGCGGGAGGCTTCCGCTCATGACGCTGGAAAGCTGTGTTTTCCGTGCGGGCGGAAAGTGTGAGAAGAAGGGCGACGGCGAAATCTGCGGAACGCTGTGCGACCGTCTCGGATATACCTTTCCCGTCATGGCGCAGAAGCGGCGCAATGCCGAATACCCGTGTCGGAATATCCTTTATAACGCGGTGCTGAGCGACCTTCGCACGAAAAAAGAACTGTATACGGCGGGACTTTCGGTTTTGTGTCTCTCGGCAGAGGAAAACGGAATGCCTCTTTGAAAAAATAAATCGGAAAACGGAAAAATTAAATGAAAATCGGAAATATTGAAATAAAACACGGCGTGTTTTTGGCGCCGATGGCGGGAGTTGCCGACGGCGCTTTCCGCAAAATGTGCAAAAAATACGGTGCGGAGTGCGTGACGACCGAAATGATCTCGGCAAAGGCGCTGGTTTACGGCGACAAAAAGACCGCGCTTTTGGCGCATATCGACGAGATCGAGCGCCCCTGCGCTCTCCAGCTTTTCGGAAGCGACCCCGAGACGATGGCGCAGGCGGCGCAGCTTGCGCTTCGTTTCTCGCCCGATATGATCGACATCAACATGGGCTGCCCCGTTCACAAGGTCGTGCGCTCGGGCGACGGCTCGGCGCTGATGAAAGATCCCGAAAAGGCGTACGCGGTCATCAAAAGCACGGTCGACGCGGTGGGCGACCGCGTTCCCGTCACCGTCAAGATCCGAACGGGCTTTGATAAGGAACATCGGAACGCGCCGCAGATCGCGCGGCTTGCCGAGGAGGCGGGCGCAAGTGCCGTCACGGTTCATGGACGCACGCGCGAGCAAATGTACGCGCCGCCGTGCGACCTCGAGACTATTGCCGCCGTAAAACGCGCCGTGTCGATCCCCGTGATCGGAAACGGCGACATCGATTCGCCGCGCGCCGCTTTGAATATGTTTGAAAAAACCGGATGCGACGGCATTATGATCGGGCGCGGAGCGCTCGGAAACCCGTATCTGTTTTTCGAGATCCTTTCCTTTCTCGAAAACGGAGTCGAGGCTGTCGGGCAGACGCCCGAGGAGCGCATGGAGGACATGGAGGAGCATATGCGCCTTCTGATCGCCGAAAAGGGCGAACATGCGGCGTCGGTCGAATGCCGCAAGCATCTTGCATGGTATACAAAGGGAATGCGCGGCGCGGCGGAACTGCGCGACATCATTCATCACACCGAAAAGGTGGAGGACACGCTTGCGCTTCTCCGCGAGCATACAAAAAGGCAGGCGGAATAAAGTGGGTAAAACAGAAGAAGCCCTTCGGGAAAAATTCTTTTTCCGAAGGGCTTCTTGTATTTTGACTTGAAAATAAAAACACAAAGGAGACAAAGTATGAAATAATCGCGAAAACGGCATTGGAGCGCTATCGGTCGTATCTTGTTGAATCGGAGAAGAGCGCGGCGACGGCGGAGAAGTATCTGCGCGACCTGCGCGCCTTTGCCGCGTGGATAAAAGGAGCCGAGCTTTGCCGCATACTCTGCCGCTACGCCGCCGAACGAAATATCACCGAGGGCAGTATCTTTATTTCGCGCAAGGGAACGCCCGTCAACCGCTCGACGATCTTGAGGATGTTCAAAAAGCTCTGCGGCGAAGCGGGGGTTGAACGGCAAAAAATGTTCCCCCACAACCTGCGCCATCTGTTCGCCCGAACCTTCTATAAGGCGCAGAAGGATATCGTACGTCTTGCGGACATTTTGAGACACTCCAATATCAATACGACTCGAATTTACACAATGGAATCGGGCGAAATATTCCGCTCGACCCTAACAAATCTTGGGCTTTTGCGATGCTGAACGAACGTGTGTGACATAATCCGCATTATGTTGCCTATGAGAATGAAAATTCATAAATTAAACATGATTTGAGGGGAGAAACAAGACAAAAAGAAAATTTTACTGCCGAATTGCAGGACGAAACAGACCAAGCTCGATTTAAAAATCGAGCTTGATCAAAAAATATGTCTATTTTTGTACATTTTGATGAAATTCTATAATTTTTTTACAAATCGTTGACAAGAAAGAAAAAGAATGCTATAATCATAATCGTACTTACATGTCCGAAAATGCGTGTATCGGTCACATATGATACGGATTGTGTATCGAAGCCCCGCGTCATAATACGGATTATGGTGCAGGGGCACCTTTTTTTGCCCCGCTTTTTTCGGGCTTTTCATTAAAACAAACGTTTATTTTAATCATCCCACGGGAGGTGAACGGCTGTGAGAACAGCCACTTATCAGGTTGATGAGACCGAAATTTTAGACAGGACCTTCACGTTTCTCGTGAGCCACGGATTGGAAAATATCACCATCCGCGAGCTGTGCAAGGGAACGGGTTTGGTGCAGGGAACTCTTTACTACTGGTTCGGCGACAAAAATACCATCATCTGCGAATCGACCGAATACGGACTCAAAAAAGTGACCGACGCTCTTTTCCGCTATGTGTTTGCGGGCATGAGCGATCTTCGCGCCCTTTTTGACGGCTGTCTCGACGAGATTGCCAAACACAAGGAGGAGCTTCGGTTCATCTATCAGATGGCGGCAAGCCCCGTCTACGGCGACGACCTTCGGAAAAAGTGCGCCGATCTGAACGTCACCTACGACAAATACGCCCATAAGCTTGCGGCTGTGCTCAAATGCAACAAGCGCGCCCTTCGCCCCTTGGTCTATCTTTTCATTTCCGCCATACTCGATTACGTCATTTGGGACGAGCGCGAAAAAACACAGCTCCAGCTCGAATGTATCTATTCGGTCCTGTCCTCGCAGCTCGTTCAATCGTGACCGAAGATCGTGACCGAAAGATGAAGAAATTGCTCCCGAATCCGACGATTGTGAAAGAAAAACAAAGATTGTAAGCAAAAGAAGAAGAAAACGGCAAAAAAACCTTGGAAAATCGGGAAAATTTTTGTTGCACTCGTGTGTGAAATGTGGCAGAATACCCAATTTTAAAAAAGCGGTCGCACGCGATGAACGGCGATCCGCGCCATCTACTTCAAGTCCCATTCGAAAAAAGAAGAGAGAGTAGTAAAGCAAGGTACTCTCTCTTCTTTTGGTGCGGCTGAAGGGACTTGAACCCCCACGTCGAAGACACCAGATCCTAAGTCTGGCGCGTCTGCCAATTTCGCCACAGCCGCAGGTATTGAATTGAAAGTTGAAAATGGAAAATTGAAAATTATTGTTTTGAAGATTTAATAATGCTTACTAACAATTTTTCCAATTCAACACAATTAGCTAAAAGTGAAGAGCTTTCCTTATCAGAAAGAAAGTCGGTTGCCTTTAAAAGTTTAATCCAATACTTTGTTTCGGATGCTTCTTTCAATGCAATGCTCATCTTCGAAACGAAATCTGATTTGCCCTGTGCTTGCTCGGCTTCGGCAACATTTGCACCGATGCTTGTTCCACTGTGAAGCAACTGCTTTGAAAGAATATTTTCTTTCTTTCCGTCAGTCAGGTACTTATACAGGTTGACAATTCGAATTGCAAAATCAAAGCTTTTACTTTCAATAATATTGTCCATCTTTTATCACTTTCAATTGTCAACTTTCAATTGTCAACTTTTACGTTGGTGGGTTTGAGGGGAGCTTATACGAACACCCCGAGAGGTCGGCATCCTCTTCGGACAGGACGGAAAAATCAAGCTCTTTACCTTTTCCGCCGATGTCAAAGACGATTTTACAGCGTCCGTCGTCATACAGATAGGCAGTAGACAGAAACGAATTGAAAAGGGTTTTACGGTACGAGGGATCGTCCACATCTCCGCCGCGAAAGCTTTCAAGCCATGTGACAACGCGATCACGCGGAACGGGAGCGGAAGCGGCTTCCATGATCAGAATATTATTGGTCAATTCCTTTTGAGCTTGCTCAAGCTCCAGCAGTCGGCTTTTGGTTGTATCGGTGAAGATACCGTTTTCGATCGCCGTCATAATGTTTTTTATGGATTTTTGTGTATCGGAAAGCTGACTCTTCAGCATATCAAGCTCCGACGCTTCGCGATTGGCTTTTTGATATTGTACAACGCAATCCGCGATCCAGTCGATCACCGTGCCCTGCAATATATACTCTTTGATCGCCGCGGCTATTTCGTGTTCGATATAGTCTCGGCGTACATTCTTTTTATCGCATTCTTTTTCTTTTTTACGGGCGTTTTGACATGCGTAGTAATAGTGGAGCTTTCCGCTTTTTCCCGTGCCGGAGGTTCCCATCATAAAAGTGCCGCAGTGACCGCATCTTAACTTTCCGGTCAACAAATAATCGCCGTTTTCTCTGTGACGGCCTTGCGGATTATTTTTATTATGAATCCGATTACTCACTTTCAAAAACAACTCCTTTTCGACTATTTGAGGCATGCCGCCTTCTATCCGGATATCGGTGTAAATATAAACACCGGTGTAACGCTCATTGTTCAGAATGGAATGAAAACTGTTTTTATTCCAAAAGCCGCCCTTTTGGGTCTTTATTCCGCGCATATTCAAATCGTTTGCGATATGGACAAACGCCTCTCCGCCCGAAACACGCTTGAAGATCTCCCGAACGATCTCTGCCTGTGCTTCGCAGATAACGGGTTTTCCGTTTTCGCCGCTTTGATATCCGTAGGGTAAAGCTCCGGTCACCTTACAGGTCTCGGCATTATCCCGAAGTCCGCGCCGAATATCCTCCGCCATGTTTTCGGAATAAAACTGATTTACATTCATCATGGTGCGCAAGGCAAAACGTCCCGCGGCGGTGTCGCCGAATTCTTCTTTTGCATATACGACACGGATGCCGAGCTTTTCCATTTCGCCTTCGAAGCTCAGTGCCAACAGCATATTCCGCGCGATCCGGTTCGATTTGTACGCAATGACGAATTCGAATTCGCCCTTTTTGGCGTCTCTTTGCAAGCGTTGGTATTGTGTTCGGTTATCGTTTTTTCCCGTTTTGGCGCTGTCGTGATATATTCGGATCACATCAAGATCGTTTGCGGCGGCATAGGCACGGCATTCGGCGACCTGCTGTTCAATACTTTCCTCACGCTGATTGTGCGACGAAAAGCGCGCATATATAACCGCTTTTGGGGGTAAACCGGACGGTCTCGATAACGGTTTCATATTCTTTCCTCACACATAATAAAAACGGTTCAGGTCGTCGCCTCTTTCATCTTCAAACTGGTTCTATACTGTTCGGCTTGCGGAACATCGATAAATTCAACCGATTTGTCGTAATGGCTGCGCACGACCTCTTTGATCTCGTCGAGGGTGACGTTGAAGAATTCGCGGCGCTGGTTGACCATATTCAGCTTGCGATCCTCGAAGGCTTTATGTAAAGCGGCTTCCAGCGCGGGCGCGTTGTCGGAGAAAATCATGGCGTGAACGTCGAAGTCGAAGGGAACGGACGCGTCGCCCAACTCGTCTACGCGCTCCTGCGGGTCAAGACGGCGGGTCATGCCGATCTTGTATACATTCTCACCGAAGGCGCCGATGTTCGAAATAACGTACACATAGCCCGCCTTGGCGTTGGATTCGCGGTAGTCGATGTCTTTCAGATTCTTGTCGATCTCGGTGAGCTGTGCTTCGATCTCGGCTTTCTTTTGCAGGATCGCTTCTTTGTCGGCGTCGCTTGCTGTTTCCAATTGTTCGTTGATTTTGCAAAGTGCGTTTTGATAGTGGTTCTGTTCCTTTTCGACCTTCTTGCGGGCTTCCTCGATCTCGCGCTGAAGCTTTGCTTCCTCGCGCATCTGAGCGCGGAGTTCTTTTTGTTCTTCTTTTTCTTTTTGCTTCATCTGACGATATTCAAAAGCAAGATCCAATTCTTCTATCTTGCAATCCACATAATCATCCGAAATGGCTATGCCGTGTACTCTGCCGAGCTTGGATATTGCTTCTTCGGAGGCGTGAATTCGCTTGACAGATGTTTCGTAATTGGAATATGTAACACGTTCGATAATGCTGTCGCATTCTCCGTTAAAGGCACGTAAAAGGAGCTTTTTCTCATCCTTTACCATTCGGCGTCCGAGGGCCGCGTTCCCGTTAACAGACCAGTTGGTGTTCCCGTAAATAGCTTCGTCATCTTTTATCATTTCTTTTTGTCTTGCGCGAATATCGTCCAGCTCTTCTTTGTATTCCTCTGAACGGACAAAGTCGTACTTCGGTTCATAAAGTGCAAATTCCTGAAGCATGACTTTCTCATCCACATCGAAAAGTTCTTGCTTGTGTTCTTCAATCGTGGAAAGAAGCTCTTCTTTTTCATCCGAAAGCTTCCGAATTTCTTCGTTCAGATCCTCAACTTGTTCGTCCAACTCGGCTATCACCTTGCGAACCTTTACGACATCCATCATTTCGGGCGTGAGCAGTTTGTTCTTTTCTTCAAGTTCCGCCGCGAGCCTCTGATTTTCGGCTTTTATTTTCGATGCGTGGAATATATCCGAAAGCGACATGATATTCCTCCTCAAAATGTATGCTTGTATAACTGCCAAATCATTCTTGAATTATCCCACGATAAACACCTATCATAATTGCGGAGGTGTTTATTATGAACTACAACGATTACAAAATCTCCCGAAATCTATCATGGGAGATCATCCTGAATGAAAAAATCTGTGCTTTACCGGTGCGAATGTCGGCGCTGTGCCGACAAATGGGAATATCCGTAAAAACGGACGAAGCTTTATCCACGGGCGGATATACTCACAACTTCAACGGCACACCGATAATCTTCGTTTCGGCTTCCGACAGTACGGAACGACAACGTTTTACGACAGCGCACGAACTGGGGCACATTCTTTTGGGGCACGTCGGCAAATACGAGCTTGTCAACCGCGAGCCGTCTCCAAACGATAATCCGATCGAACAGGCGGCGAACGTGTTTGCTTCGCGTCTGCTTGCTCCTGCGTGTGTGCTGTGGGGCTGTGGCGTGCGCTCTGCCGACGAAATCGCCGAATTGTGTAAAATATCCCACATCGCGGCAGAATACCGCTTTACGAGGCTCACAGAGCTTTACGAGCGCAACAAGTTTTTAATTTCGCCACTTGAAAGAAAAGTATATCAGCAATTTTCAGAGTTTATCGAGCAAAATCAACTGCATTAAATATCATCCGGCGCGTCCTTCATCTGACTGACAAGGACGGTCAATGCCCGAACTTCTTCATCGGTCAACTGTTTTCGAATGTAGCTGCCGTCACGGCCGCGCATGATGAGAACATTGTGATCCGGGTCGAGAGGTTCGGGTGTTTTTTCTTTTTTGGTGGGTTCGTCTTGTAAGAGTTCTTCGGGGGTTACGCCGAAGTAGTCGGCGATTTTTTGCAATGTCGCACGGCGCGGAACGGTACTGTCTGTCCATAAGCTATACACTGAGTGCGATAACCCCAGCTCAACGCAAACTGTTGTAGGAGACTTTCCGCGCACATTACACAGCCGTTCGAAATTCTTCTTGAACAAACCGTCACATCCTTTCCGAAAATAGTGCACAAAAAATAATACTAAGTTTTGTGCAATCATACAAAACTAGTTAAATTAACATTTTTATATTGACAAACTAGTCTAACTAGTCTATAATATGACCGTGGTCAACAAAACCCACCACAAAACACATTATACACGAAAGGAGATAAAAAGTCAATGGGAGAAAATCAGAACGGACCCGATATGTCGTGGGTAAAGATATGGATATCCCTTATTTCGTTGGCGTTCAGTATTTTGACGCTTGTACTGGTTAGCCGGTGAGACGATTTCCGTAACATCAGTCCCCCAAATCCAAAAGTGCCTTGACCGCTTTCCGAACGTTCTCGGGGCTGTTGCGGTACGATTCGACCAAGGCGGATTCTTCGCTTGTTAAGGACACGGTTATGCCGACAGAACTTTCTTTTTCGTCGCTTTCCCCCGTGAGATACTCGACGGTGGTGTCGAGGTAGTTGGCGAGCGCGACCAAAACGGCGCTTGACGGAGAAGCCTTTCCGCTTTTCCAATCGGATATGTTGCCCGATGAAACGCCTAAATCCCGTGTGATCTGAGCGCCCTTTACGCCCTTTTCCTGCATGAGTTCAAAAACACGGGGGATTTTCGAATTTTCAAACGTTTTCATGATACCTCCGTTTTGCACAAAAAAGCATTATAATTTTTGTGCATATACACAAAAACTCGAAAATAGAGATAAAAATCTCGAAAACATATTGACTTTTCTCGAAATTCGAGATAGAATATGACCATGGTCAACAAAAACGACCATACGTCCATTATAACGGAAAGGAGATAAAAAGTCAATGGGACGAAAGAAAAGAAAAAAGCCGCAACAAGACCGCATCGCCACGATCGTACTTGTTACGGCTCTCATCGAACTCGTAAAGGCAATCATCGAATTGCTCGGTCGCCTGAACGAGTAGGGCAGGGGAGAAATCCCCTCCCGAATCCAAAAGAAAACGGAAAGGAGAAATACCGATGCTCGGAATCATCGCAAATGTTGTCGAGATCGCCGCATATATCTGCCTTATCGTGTGGATTTTGCGGTCAATGCGGAGATAGTTTCGCAAGATTCCGTCACCATTATACACGAAATCGCATTTTATGTCAAGAGACATAGGAAAGGAAAAACAAACATGTGGAAATGCAACGTAACCCCGGAGGAATTTGCAATAGATGTCACGAAGATCCCGCCGGATAAAGCGGACTACATCGCCGCCGCAACGCTCCGGGCGATAAAGGATTTTCTTAAAGTCCCCGGGAACAAAGAGTGGCTGGACAAGAAGGTCGAGGAGAGAAACGAGCGAAAAGCCCGCGAAGCGGCGCAGAGAGCGGCAGAGCTTGCCGCCGAGACGGGGGAGACCGTTTCGGAGTAAAATCCCATAGACAGAAGTTAAAACGCGCTGTGGGGCTTTACGGAGCCTTACGGCGCGGAGGATGAAAAGGAGCGAAACGGCATGCAAAAAATCCGATTAAAAAACGGCTGGTACGCGTACACGGTCAGCGCCGCCGAGATCGTAAGCTTGGGCGGATACGGGATCTGCGACGAGTGCGGGCACGCGTCGAACAGGGGCTATCTTGTCCCGGTCTTAAATCATTGGATGTGTCCGCAGTGCTTCGAGGAATGGAAGGGACAGGCGAAATACTACCCCGAGGATGAGCCGTTCGAAAGACGGAACATGAAGTATTACGAAAGCGTTTTGCCGATGTCGGCAGAATGGTCGGAAACGAAACACAAAGAAAAGGAGTGAGAGAATGTCGGTAGGACAGAACATTAAACGGGCGCGCGAGGGCGCGAACATGACGCAGGAGGAGCTTGCGGCGAAAATGGGGATCGATAAATCGGCACTGTGCCGCATGGAGATCGGCACCAAGTGCCTCCCCTTCGAACGCGCGGTACAGCTTTCGGAAATTCTGAATGTGCCGCTGGATTATTTTAAGGAATGAGAAAGGACAAAGAATATGAACAAATTCAAAGTAGGAGACCTCGTGAGGGGGACAAGCAATTTTACAAACGAGAGAATGACACTCGCGCGGGTTATTGATGTGATCGACGACGAGCATATCACCGTGGAAGTGCTGGAATACCCAAGCAATCCTTTTGTTACCGGATGCAAGTTTGATGTCAAATCGCAATACTTCGACCTAATCAAATCCGCACCGACCGAAAGTGCGGAAACCACCGCCCCGAAGATCGTCCTTTCACCCGACAACGCGGAAGATATCGACTGGCTTACGTACAAGGTATCGCGGATTATAGAGCGCCTGAGCGAGAAGAGCGGAATGCCGATCGAGCGTCTTATTCCGCTGATCGTGATCGGGGCGGAGAAGTTTGTCGAGATTGAAAACGCGACGGGAAAGGAAAAGGAAAAATGAAATCCGTTCTCATAAGTATCCGTCCGAAGTGGTGTGAACTCATAGCGAACGGAGAGAAAACGACCGAGGTGCGCAAGACGCGCCCGAAGCTTGATGTGCCGTTTAAGTGCTATATCTATTGCACCAAATCTACGGGAAGTGATTCCCTCTGGGTTTTAAATGAAATAGGAAGATCTAAGTTTGCCGACAAGACCAGCAAAATTGCAGATGTATTTGGCGCCAAGGATGTTGGAGGCTGCTACAAGGGCAATGGAAAGGTTATCGGCGAGTTTGTGTGTGATTTTTTGGAGATGATAACATTTCAAAAAATTGAGGAAGAGGAAATAGAATTTGAAGATGACATTTCTGAGTGTTTAACAAAAGATGCTTGTCTCAACATTAAGGAAGCGTTTGAATATTCACACGGCAAGCCGCTTTATGGTTGGCACATATCCAACCTTGTGATTTATGATAAGCCGAAAGAGTTGGGTGAATTTCGCATTGAAGATAAGGCGGCAATCAAAATGTGTGAACATAGATTCCGCACCGGACAGCCGGAAGATGTCGTACGGAACGGCGGTTGGCTGCAAGGCGGTTTTGTGTGTATGAAAAAAAGCGGAGAACCCGAATGGTGTGAAAATTGCTTATCAAAGCCGCTTACCCGTCCTCCGCAATCATGGTGTTACGCAGAAGAACAAACAACAGAAAGGAATGAAAAAGCATGAGTGACCTTCAAATATTCAACAGCGAGCAATTCGGCACGGTTCGGACGGTGATGATCGAGGACGAGCCGTATTTTGTGGGGAAAGATGTTGCGGAGATTTTGGGATATTCGAACACGAACAAAGCAATATCCGATCATGTTGACCTTGAGGATAAAACGGATGGGGTAACGATTCGTGACCCCATGGGGAGAGAACAAAATCCGATCTGTATCAACGAATCCGGTCTCTACAGTCTGATCCTCTCCAGCAAGCTTCCGCAGGCGAAAGCGTTCAAGCGTTGGGTGACGTCGGAAGTGTTGCCCGCGATCCGCAAGAATGAAGCGTACATCACGCCGAACAAGGTCGAGGAGCTGCTCTTGAACCCCGACGCGATGATACGGCTTTTGGTGGCGTTCAAGGACGAGAAAGCAAAGGCGAAAAAGCTGGAGGCGGAAAAGTCGTATCTGGTCGTCGAAAACCAAACCATGCGTCCGAAGGCGGAGTATTTCGACGAGCTGGTCGACCGCAATTTACTGACCAATTTTCGCGAGACGGCAAAGCAGTTAAAGGTCGGCGAGCGCGAATTCATCTCGTTTTTGCTCGGGAAAAAGTATCTTTACCGCGACGCGCGCGGAAAGCTCGTGCCGTACGCCGACAAAAACAAGGGGCTTTTTGAGATCAAGGAGTGCTACAACGAGCGCTCGAACTGGGCGGGGACGCAGACGCTGGTCACGCCGAAGGGGCGCGAGACGTTCCGACTTTTGTGCCCGATGAGTCCCGTGAGCCGTGCGGGGGTGTGAAGTATGCGTGAAAAATACGGCGACGGGCTTTTGCCGCTGACGGTTTTCGGGCGAAAATACGGCGTAACGGTCGCTTTTGTGCGCACGCTTATCCGTCTTGAACTTCTTCCTTCGGTGCTCATCGGGAAGCGGCTTTACGTCTACGAGCCCGCCGCGCCCGCGCTTTTAAAGACGGTATATAAGGAGCGAAACGGCGCATGACGAACGAGGAAGTGAAAAACGCACTGCTTCAAAAAAGCGTCGTTTCTTGCAACATTCCGCACCTTGGGGAACTTTCGGACATGCATGTTTCGGCGGTCATTTATCGCGTCGTCGAAAATAAACTCTATGTCTCCGCCGAGCTTGCGGACAGGGGCGGACGGTCGGTCGTGATCGCAAAGCCCGAGTGGATAAAAATAAAGGAGAATACAACATGAAAAACAAAAAACGAATCAAACGAAACTACGACCGCCTCGTCGCATGGGGCGCGATAATTTTCTTTTTCGTTCTGCTTGCCGTGGCGGTGAGCGTGCGGACACAGGAGCTTTCGACGCGCGTTCCCGTCTCGTATGAGGCGATGACGGTCCGCACGGGCGACACGCTGTGGGGAATCGCCTCGGAGCGCTGCCCTGCGAATATGGACAAGCGCGACTACATACGGACGGTGCAGAAAAAGAACGGCATCGGCGCGGACATTTACCCCGGAGACGTTCTTTATGTGCCGACATACGAAAGGAGCGACGCCGCATGACACACTGGAAGAAGCTGACCAATCCGAACTACCTCGGCGTGTATGCGCTGGAGGACGGAAAGAGTCTTATTTTGACAATACAAAGCGTCGCCGAAGAAACGGTACAGAGCGTCGAGGGCAAAGAGGAATGCGTCGTTATGCACTTCTGCGAAAACGTAAAGCCCATGATCTTAAACAAAACCAACCTAAAGACTCTGGAAAAGCTCTTAAAAACACCCTACATCGAACGCTGGACGGGTGCAAAAATCGAGATCGAATCGCAGCGCGTGAAAGCGTTCGGCGACGTGGTGGACGCGCTGCGTATCAAAAACCGCCTGCCGCAGAACGTACCGGCTGCAAAATGCGCCCATTGCGGAAAGGATATCGCCCCCATCGGCAATATGGACAGCGCGGGCGTTGCGAAATACACGGCGGCAAAGTACGGAAAAGCCCTTTGCGCCGCCTGTGCGACCGAGGAGGCCAAACGCGCGCACAAAGAGGCCGCGCCGCGTGAAGATACCACCGAACAAACCGAACAAACGACGGAGGAAAGAAACGACCATGAGAACGACGAGAATTAAGATCAAGAACCTTTTCGGCATCCGCGAGACCGAGCTTACGGGCGAGTCGGTCGAGCTTACGGGGCGAAACGGCACGGGAAAAACGAGCGTGCTCGACGCCATCCGCTACGCCCTTACGAACCGTTCCGACCGCGAATACATCATCCGAAGCGGGCAGAGCGAGGGCGAAATTTTGATCGAGACCGACACGGGGCTTTCCATCGACCGAAAAAAGCGCACCGACCGCGCCGATTACAAGATGATCCGCGAGGGAAATAACGAAGTGCGTTCGCCCGAGGCGTTTTTGCAGGAGATCTTCACGCCGCTTCAGCTCGATCCCGTGCGCTTTACGACCCTTTCGCCGCGCGAGCAGAACAAAATGCTTCTTGACCTCATCAAGTTCGATTGGAATCTTGACTGGATCCGCGAAAAGTTCGGCGAGATTCCGACGGGGGTCAATTACGATCAGAACATTCTCTCGGTGCTCGATGAGATCCAGTCGGAAAACGGCGATTATTTCCGCCGCCGACAGGACATAAACCGCGAGATCCGCAACAAACGCGCCTTTGTCGAGGAGATCGCCGCGACGATTCCGCAGGGCTACAACGCCGAAAAATGGCGGAATTACGACCTTGTCGGAAAATGCGACGAGCTTTCGCGCCTTCGCGAGGAAAACGCCAAGATCGAGCGCGCAAAGCTCTTTTTTGACAGCTTCGAGAACAAAAAGCGCGGACTTTTGGCCGACGCGGAGCTGAAAAAGAGCGAATTCGACCGCTCGCAGGAGAGACGGCGCGAGGATATGAGGCGGCAGATATCGTCTTTCCGCGAACAGATCGCCGCCATGGAAGCCGAGATCGCGGGCATGGACGCGGCGCGGGCAGGAAAACACGAGGCGATCGAAGCCGAATACCGCGAAAAGCTCTCGGCGCTGAAGCTCGAAATGCAGTCGGTCGGAGACCTTGCCGAAAAAGAGCCGCGCGACACCTCATCGCTTGACGCGGAAATCGCCTCGGCAAAGGATAGGATACGGCACTTAAACGAATACGACCGCATGTGCGAAATGTCCGATCGGGTCGAGCGTCTGCAAGCCGAAAGCGACGAGCTGACAGGCAAAATCGAGCTTGCCCGAAGCCTTCCCGCCGAAATTTTACGCGAAGCGGAAATTCCCGTCGAAAACCTCACCGTAAAGGACGGAATGCCGCTTATTAACGGGCTTCCCGTCAGCAACCTTTCCGAGGGCGAGAAGATGCGCCTGTGCGTGGACATCGCCGTTTCGCGCCCCGGGGGACTGCGCATTATTCTTTTGGACGGCACGGAAAAGCTGTCCGAGGAAAACCGCACGGCGCTTTACGACCTCTGCCGCGAAAAGGGACTGCAATTCATCGCGACGCGCACGACCGACGACGACGAGATGGAGGTGACGGCGCTGTGAACGCACATTCTCTGACCGAAGAAAACTACTTTTCGCCCGAAAACGAGCTGCGCTATATGGGCGTTTCGCAATATAAGGCGTTTCGAAAATGCCCCGCATGCGCGCTTGCGGCTGTCAAGGGCGAGTACGTCCGCCCGAAGACGATCGCCCTTTCCCTCGGCTCGTACGTCGACGCGCATTTTTCGGGCACGATGGCGCTTTTTCGGGCGCAGAATCCCGACATTTTCAAGAAAGACGGAAGCCTTAAGAGCGATTTTGAAAAGGCGAACGGCATCATTTCCCGCATCGAGTCTCAGCCGCTTTTAGTCTCGCTTCTCTCGGGCGAAAAGCAGGTCATTATGACGGGCGTCATCGCGGGCATCGAGGTAAAAATTAAAATCGACAGCCTCCTGAACGACCGCATCGTCGATCTCAAACTCATGCGGGATTTTGAGGACATTTACGTCGAAGAACAAGGTCGGCTCCCGTGGTTCGAGGCGTGGGGCTACGACATCCAAGGCGCGGTTTATCAGGAGATCGTGCGGCAGAATACGGGGCGCGTTCTTCCCTTTACTCTCGTCGCCGCGACCAAAGAGGACGAGCCGGATATGGACGCGCTCGAGCTTCCTCAAACGCTTCTCGATTACGAGCTGGAGCGCTTTATTTCCGACGCGCCGATCTTCGACGCAATCAAACACGGCGTGTTCGCTCCCGAGCGGTGCGAAAAGTGCGCCTACTGCCGGGCGACGAAGAGGATAACCGAAATACGGCAAATTGAAGATGAAAACGAAGAAAGCGAAAGCGAGGGCGCGGCATGATCAAGGTACAATTCGCGGGGCGCTTAACGGCTGCCCCCGAACAGAAGGTAACACAGAACGGCAAGGAGCTTTGCACCTTTTCGGTAGCGGTGCGAAGACGCTACGGCAAGGACGAACAAGGCCGTCCGCTTTCGGATTTTCCGAACTGCGCCGCCTACGGGCAGCTCTCCGCCTTCATCTGCCGCTATTTCGGCAAGGGCGATTGGATCGACTGCTCGGGCGTATTGCAATCGCGAAAGTATACGGATAAGGACGGGAACAACCGTATCTTTTGGGAGGTGACCGTCGATTCCGCCGAATTCTGCGGCGGGAAGAACGAGGGAAAGAGCACAGAACAAAGTACCGTTTCGTCCGTACCGCAAGAAACACAGACGATTCTCGGCGACGATACCGACCTTCCGTTCTGAAAGGAGCGCGACGTATGATAATCCAAATAGACACGCGCGAAAAGAGTAAGGCGATCAGGAAAATTCTCGCCGACTTCGACCGCGCGGGAGTAAAACACATCTCCTCCAAGCTCTACGTCGGCGATTATATGAACCTGGATTTTCCCCGCCTCGTCATCGACCGCAAGCAGAATCTTTCGGAGCTGACAAATAATGTGTGCCAAGAACACAAACGCTTCACAGCCGAGCTGAAACGGGCGCTCGACGCGGGGATTCACGTCGTGATCCTGTGCGAGCACGGCGGGAAGATCGAGACGCTTGACGACGTGCGCGAGTGGGTCAATCCGCGTCTTTCCGATTCGCCGCTTGCCGTGTCGGGAGAACGCCTTCACAAGATCCTCTCGACCATGAAAAGGACGTATGATTTCGAAATACTCTTTTGCAAAAAGGCAGACACGGGAAAAGAGATATTGCGGATTCTGTCGGAGGCGGGGAAGTAGGGAAAATATCGAAAAGAACGGGGCTTTCCCCGGAAACGGGCAGGTGAAGGACGAAGCGAAAATGGAACACCGATTCGACGCGGACATCGCCGCAAAATACGGACTGTGCGAGGCGATTTTGCTGAACAACATATCGTTCTGGATCGAAAAGAACCGGGCGGATAAGAAATGCTATTTTGAGGGGGAATACTGGATGTTCTGTTCGGTCAAGCAGTTTTGTTCGACTTTCCCGTATCTCTCAAAAAGAAAAATCGAAAATGCGCTGAGCCATTTGCGTTCGGAGGGCATTTTGAAAACGGGAAATTTCAGCAAAAGCAGCGACCGTTCATTGTGGTATGCATTCTCCCAAAACGGGGAAATGCATTTACCCGAAACGGGAGAATCATTCTCCCAAAAAGGGAAATCATTCTCCCAAAACGGGAAATGTACCTTATATCAAGATAATAAAAAACAGATAGTAAAAACAGATAGCACGCGTGCGTGCGCGCGTGAGAGTGAATTTTCAAACGAAAAAAAGTCAGACGGAGAGAAGCGAAAATACGCCGAAAAGGTTTTTCTGACCGAAGCCGAATACGCGTCGCTTTGCGAAAAATACGGCGCGGAGTTGACGGACAAGCTCATTTCGCTTCTTTCCGAGAAAAAGGTCGAAACGGGCAAATACGGCACGCGGGATTTTCGGAGCCTTTCGACGTGGGTGTACGACGCGTACCGCGAACGGGAGGAAAAAGAACCGAAGCGCTTCGGGTCGCTCCCGTCCTTCGACCTTGCCGACTTTGCCGAAAAACCGCCCGAGGGGTGGGATCGGGACGAGAAAGAGAAAGGATGATGCTTTGTGAACCGGGGAAGACCGAAGATATTGAGCCGCGCCGAGATAAAGTGGGCGTATGACAAGTGGTGCGAGGGGTACACGAAAAAGGAGATCGCCGCCGCCCTGTTCGTAAATCCGTCGACGATAAAAGACGCGCTTCGCGGCAGAGTGAAAAAAGAGCGACCGCCGCTCAAGTACGATTTTAAACGGGAAAGGGGGGAACGCGCATGAAGGCGCGCCTTGCCCTTTCGAGTAAATTAAATTCGCACGACCTCCGCGAGGCGGCGCGGTACATCAACGGCGAGGTCGACCGGCGCATGGAAACGGGGCTTAAGGTCGCGACGCAGAACGCGCTGATCCAATTGATCTTCGCGCTCCATCGCTCCTTCGGCTTCGGTGCGTCGCGCATCGAAAAGCTCTTCAAGGTCATGGAGGAGCAGAAAAAAGCGCTCGACCCGCTCTACGACGATGACGTGATGATCGAAACGATCCTTTCCGAGCTCGAAAAGGACGGCATCGACCTTCGCCCCATGATGATCGACGCGGCGGAGAGCGAGGAGAAAAACTACTTCCGAGCCGCGCAGAAACAGCGGAGCATGCGTACGGCAAGCCACAGCCCGCAAAATCCGCGTTTAAATTCAGAACAGGTAAAATCCCTCACCGAAGAACAGAACCGCCTTATCGGGCGCGAGAAAGGCTCACAGAAAGGACGATGAAAATGACCAACTACGAAAAAATCAAAACCATGACCGAAGACGAACTCACGTCGTTACTCGCCGAACCCCGCTGCCGCCACTGCGATCACGGCGGCGAGTGGGAACACTGCGAGCCCGCACGGCACGAAGCGGGAATTCGGAGGTGGCTTGAGATGGAGGCGGAAGAATGAGCAAATATATTGACGCTGATAAAATGATTTCAGATACTAAAGCAATGAAACGGATTGTAGATAGTATCGCAATTGAAGGGATTATCAAATATCTTGAGGAAAATTCATTAACTGATGTAGTCGAGATCGTGCACTGTAAAAATTGCAAGTATTTTCAAGACAGATATGTAGAATTACCTGATGGTTCTAAAAGACCGTACGAAAAAGGCGAAAATATTGTGCCGCTAAGTGTCGGAATAAATGTTGGCTCATATTGTACACGGATTGATTATGCAATAGTACACGGATATAGGCACGGCGAACCGTCTGTTGATGAGACAAGATTATGGACTAAACCCGACAATTTTTGCAGTTACGGAGAAAGGAAAGACGAAAATGTTTGATTTTGCTGAAATCACCAACGATATGTCAGAAATTGAAATTTTAAATTACTATCGAAATCTGTATTACACAGAACCTCAGGTTACAGAACGCGGGATTGTCGCAAATGCAATTAATGATATGCTTGACTTCATTGACCGTCAAAAAGCGGAGATTGAGAGGTTGTTGCAAAAATTGCAACAGGCAAAATCCGAAGCAATAAAAGAGTTTGCGGAAAAATTGAAGAAACGATTTTATTTAAGCGCAGGACGGTGTGTTGTGGATGTTTACCACATTGACAATCTCTTAAAAGAAATGGTTGGTGAGGAAAAATGAGATGTGACTGTTGCCCGTTATGCCCGTCGGCCGAAGATGATGTTTGTACCGAAAGCGAGGGCAAATACGGCATAGAACACGCAGACGGTATGTCGGGCTGTAAACACCCTTACAGTTGGGTGAAGAAGCGTGACGAAGAATACACCGAACATTTAGGCGATATGGCAACTGATATTGGCATTGAAATGGCTTTGTCAAAAGACCAAATAAAGCGTGTTATTGAAATTTGTAAACATATGATAGGGCTTGATTATAAAAAACCTTATCATAGGCACGGAAAGGCGTTTTATAAACCATATCGAAATTTTTACGCAGCGCCGTTGACAGGAGAGCCAAATTTAGATAGACTTCCGTATCACATTGTGAGTAAAAAGAATGGCGATTTGTCGGTATTGTACGAACTCACAAAGAGTGGTTTGGATTGGCTCGGAAGACAAATACATATAACGATTAAGGAGTGATACGGAGTGAAAGCATGGCTTGTAAGAGAAAAAGATGAATTTTGCGCAACCGTTGTCTTTGCGGACACACGAGGGAAAGCAAGGCAATGGCACTGCGTACTGAATGTTGCGAGGGCGCAGATTTTTGTAGTATTGAAGTTAATAGACAACCGCAAATGGATAAGTATTACACCGATGGGAAAAGAGAAATGGATTGGGAAGACTCACAAGACCGAATTGCACTTGTCAAAGATTGCGGATTTAGTTGTGATGAAGATTACTTTGATATAGATGATTGCGAAATTTGCTCTGCAAAAGAATATTGCGACAGATATAGTGACTATGTAGAGAAGTGGAGTGATATAGAATGACTTGTAAGGATTGTTTGCATTGTGAAGCGTGCACCGATATGATAGAATCCCTTGGATATACGGTGGGCGGGGACGGCTTTAACGCTGAGAAAAGGTGCAAATGTTTCACCGCCCGTTCCGAATGGGTGCATTTACCGTGCAAGATAGGTGATAATGTATATTGCATTTTTGAAAATAAGGTTTGTATCGCAAATGTTCTTGCCTTTTATATAGACAAAGTCGGAATAATATGTGAATTGAAAATATCTTTAGACGGAGAACTTCCGACAGCACCGTGTTCGGTTTGTCATATTGATAGAGATAGTTATACTGATAATGATATTTATCTAACCCGTGAAGAAGCAGAAAAAGCATTGGAAGGAGAAACAGAATGAAAAACAAAATTTTCTCAACCGTCGCGGCGCTTTTGCTGGCGGTGACCGCTCTTACGGCATGTACCGAAGCGGACAAGGTAAACACCAACATTTCAAAGCAGGCGGAATATTTCGAGTGCGAGCGCCGCATAACCGTCTACAATGCGAGGACGGACAAGGTTATCTTTTCCGCCGAAGGGTATATGAACATATCCAACAACGCGCACAATGAGCTTGTCATCACCTGTAAGACGGGTGCAAACACATACAAGAAAAACTACGTGTACATCAACGATTACACCATGTATGCCGTCGAGGACATCACCGGAACGCATACCGACCCTTATCATTACAAGTGGTATTTTCATACCGAGGTTTTGCCCGATATTGAGATCGTGCCGTAAGGGAAGCTTTTCGCAAAACCTCGAACCGAAAGAACTTTAGGAAAGGATGAGATCATGACGTTAAAAGAACTGTCGCGCCTTTATCGGCTGAACCGCGAGATCGAGGAAGAGAGGGAACGGCTTTATCGGCTGCGGGAGCTGTTCGAAAAGCCGTCGGGCGCGCCTCTTTCGACCATGCACGGGGGCGGGGTAGTAAACCGCACCGAGCGGTATATCGCGCTGATCGACGAGCTGGAACGCCGGATCGCCGAGAACATCTGCGACGCGCTTGCCGAACGCATTCGGCTTGAAAAATACATTTCCTCCGTCCCCGAAAGCTACATACGGCAGATCTTTCGGCTGCGCTTTGTCGACGGAAGATCGTGGAATGCCGTCGCGCGCAAAATGGGCGGGGGCAATACGGCGGACAGCGTGAAGAAAATGTGCTATCGGTACTTAAAAACATACACCGCGTAAAAGTTGTCCCGAATGTCCCGATTCCCTGTGTTATAATGATACCGTGAAAAAGAGCGAGGAAGATGAAGTGAACCCCGCTCTTTTTTCGTTGTGCCGGTTTTGAATCGCCGGCGGATGGGCAGGCGGGGAATTTTAAAAGAATGGGGGTGTGTGCATGGGACGGTCGATGATCTATGGGAGCGCGGACGAAATGCAAAAAAAGATCGATGAATATTTCGCCGACTGTGAAGGAAAACCGCTTTGCGACGAAGACGGGCACGTTCTGACCGACAAGTACGGAAAACCCGTTCTTACCGGTGCGCACCCTCCCACCGTGACGGGGCTTGCGCTTTTTCTCGGCTTCGGGGGAAGGCAAGCCCTTTTGAATTATCAGGGTCGGAAAGCGTTCAAGGACACCGTAACGCGCGCGAAAGCCCGCGTGGAGGAATACGCCGAATCGCGCCTTTTCGACAAGGACGGCTTTCAGGGGGCGCGCTTCACGCTCGAGCGCAACTTCAAGGGCTGGCGCGAGGAGGACGAAGCGACGGCGGATGTGCTGTCAAAGCTCGATTCGGTCATTTTGTCGCTTGACAAGACTATGACGAAAGGCGGGGACGGGCATGCTTGATTTTACCGAAAAACAGCGTGAATACTGGAACGAAGCGCACCACCGCTGGAACATCAAAACGGGCGCGACGCGCTCGGGCAAGACTTTTCTCGACTATTATCTTCTCCCGAAGCGCATCCGCGCCTGCACGGGAAAAGGACTGATCGTCCTGCTCGGCAACACGCAGTCGACGCTTTCAAGAAACATCTTAGACCCGCTTCGGGACATCTGGTCGCCGTCTTTGGTCGGCAACATCGCGTCGAACAACACGGTGCGCCTTTTCGGTCGGAAATGCTACGCGCTGGGCGCCGATCGGGTAAGTCAGGTGTCGAAAATACAGGGGTCGGAAATTCAATATTGCTACGGCGACGAGGTCACGACGTGGAACGAGGAGGTCTTTTCGATGTTAAAGACCCGTCTTTCCGCCCCGAACAGCCTGTTCGACGGCACGTGCAACCCCGACGCGCCGAAGCATTGGTTAAAGCGCTTTATCGACGAGTCGCCCGAGAAAAAGGTCGACCTTTACTGTCAGCGCTACACCCTGTACGACAATCCGAAGCTGAGCCCCGATTTCGTTGAAAACCTCGAAAACGAGCTTCGCGGCACGGTTTATTACGAGCGCTTTATTTTGGGGCTTTGGAAAGCCGCCGAGGGTATTATTTACCGCCAATTTGCCGACGATCCGTCGGCTTTTTTACTGCCGCGCGAAAAGATCCCCGACGACGTGCATTTTGCGACGGTCGGCGTCGATTTCGGCGGCAACGGCTCGGCGCATTCCTTCACGCTCACGGGTTTTTCGCGAGGGCTTCGGAAGCTTTACGTGCTCGACGAGCGGTATTTGAAAAAGCAGATCACGCCAAAGGAGCTGGAGGAAGAATTTATCGCGTTCGTGCGGAAGGCGACGAAAAGCGTTCCCGTTTTCACCGCCTTTTGCGACAGCGCCGAGACGACGCTCATCCGCGGGCTTTCGGCGGCGTGCGTGCGGTCGAAAATACCGATCGAGATCAAGAACGCCGAGAAGGGCGCGGTCGTGAACCGCGTCCGTTTTTTTCAAAGCATGATGGCGCAGAGGCGCTTTTTCGTCTCGGAATCGTGTCCCGCGCTCATCGACGCTCTTTGCTCGGCGGTTTGGAAGAAGTCGGAAAACGTGACGGTACGGCTCGACGACGGCAGTACGAATATCGACAGTCTCGACAGCCTCGAATACAGCGCCGAGCCGTTCATGCGCGATATGATCGATCTTGGAGGAATACAGAATGCAAAGTAATTTCGACGCGGCGCGCGCCGCTCTTTCGAAGATGGGGCTTTTGCCCGTCGAGAGCGCGGTCTACGCCAAAATTCCGTACTGGAGGGGCTGGTACGAGGGGGAAGACCGCGAATTTCACCACTACAAGGTGTATAACGGCAAGCGGACGCTCTCCCGCCGCCGCAAGAGCCTGAATATGGCACAGCGGGTGTGTGAGGACTGGGCAAATCTATTGCTCAACGAAAAGACCGTCGTGCGCGCCGAGGAGGAACGGGCGGAAAAGCTCATCGCCCGCGTTCTTTCGGACAACGCTTTTTCGGTGTACGGCAACCGCCTTATGGAGCTTACCTTTGCCCTCGGCACGGGGGCTTTCGCGGTGAACGTGAGCGCAGGGAAAATTACGGTCGATTTTATCCGCGCCGATTCGGTTTTCCCGCTCGGAATGCGGGGAAACGAGATCACCGAATGCGCCTTTTGCTCGCGCCTTTTCCGCGACGGAAAGACGGTCCTTTACGTTCAGGCGCACACATGCGAAAAGGACGGCTCTTACCGCATCCGCAACGCCTTTTTCGGCGAAGGGGGCGAGGAAATGCCGCTGCCCGACGGCGTTTTGCCCGAGGTGCGAAGTAAAGTGCGCCTTTTTTCGGTCGTCACGCCGAACGTCGTGAACAAGGTTGAGCTGGGCTCGCCCCTCGGCGCTTCGGTCTTTGCGGGGGCGATCGACAATTTGTGCGGGTGCGATCTTGTGTTCGACAGCTTCTGCAACGATTTTCAGCTCGGTCTTAAGCGCATCATGATCCCCGTGACCATGGCGCGGATGATGACCGACGAGGACGGCACGACCCGCCCCGTTTTCGACGAGAACGACGTGACGTTCTACGCCGTGCCCGAGGATCAGAAGCTGACCGAGACCGACCCGCATCTGCGGGCGAACGAACATATCGCGGCGCTTCGCGAGCAGATCGACCTTCTCTCCGACCGCTGCGGACTGGGCACGCACCGCTTCTGCGTCGATTCGAACGCGGGCGTCAAGACCGCGACCGAGGTCATTTCGGAAAATTCGGTGCTGTACCAGAATCTTGAAAAGCACCGAAAGGTGCTTGAGCGCGCTCTCGAGACGATCGCCCGCGCGATCCTCTTTCTCGGCGGGTACAAAGCGTACGACACCTGCGCGTTGCGCGTCGATTTCGACGACAGCATCATACAGGACAAAACGGCGCAGAAAGCCGACGACCGTCTTGACGTGTCGCTCGGAGTCATGCCGAAATGGGAATACCGCGCCAAATGGTACGGCGAGACCGAAGAGAAAGCACGGGCGGTGCTTGCGGAGGGCGACGGGGACGGCGCTGCCGAAGAATGATCCCGCCCGAATTTTACGACGTGAATCTTTCACTCCTTTCGGTGCATAAGGAGCTTCAGGAGGAAATATTGCGCGATATCGTGCGCCGGCTTCAAAAGACCGACTTTTCGCTCACCCTCACCGCCGAGTGGCAGACCGAAAAGCTCCTTCAGACGGGAAAGCTTTACGAAGAGATTCTTTCCGAGATCGCAAAGCGCACGGGAAAGCAAAAAGCCGAGATTGCCCGCGTGTTCGAAAACGCCGAGATCGAGATGACCGAACGCGCCGAAGCTCTCTGCACGGCGACGGGGGAGAAGATCGAAAACCTTTCGCCCGCCCTGCATAAGACGATCCGCGCGGCGCTTTCGAAAACCGTGACCGAGGCGGCGAACCTTACGAAGACCACCGCCGTGACGGCGCAGACTGCGTACATCTTCGCGGTGGATATCGCCCATCAGAAAGTCGTGTCGGGCGCTTTTTCGTACGACGAGGCGATCCGCTCGGCGGTTCTTTCGGCGGCGGGGAAGGAGCTTACCGTCGTCTATCCGTCGGGACACGTCGACAGCCTCGACGTCGCCGTCCGCCGCGCGGTGCTGACGGGAACCAATCAGACGGCGGGCAAGATCGCCGATACCGTCGGTGAGGAATTGGAGCTTGACCTTCGCGAGATCACGGCGCACGCGGGCGCACGTCCCGAGCACGCCGTGTGGCAGGGCAAGATCGTGTCGATGTCGGGTCGAAAGGGCTATCTTTCGCCCGCCGATATCGGATACGGCGACGTGCGGGGCTTCATGGGGGCAAATTGCCGCCATAACTGGTACCCCTATATCGAAGGTACCCCCCGTTCGTACACCGACGAGGAGCTGGCGGAGATGGCGCGGGAGACGGTCACGGTCGACGGCGAGGAAATTCCCCTTTACGAAGCGATCCAAAAACAGCGCGGCTATGAGCGCGCCGTGCGCAAGACCAAACGCGAGCTTGTCGCCCTCGACGAGCTTTCGAAGAACGAAAAAGACCCGATCAAGCTTTCCGCCGACAAAGCCGAATTTTCCGCGCGCTCCGTGAAGCTGAAAGCGCAGGAAGCCCGCCTTGCGGACTTTTGCAAAAAAGCGGGTCTCGACCGCGACCGCACCCGCGAACAAGTCTTTGCCGAAAAAACCGAAAACGGGATCCACAATTTCGGAAAAAGCGTCAGCGGGAAGGCAGTTTGGAGCGCGAAGAAGCATTACGACGATTTTGTTTCGGTCGTCGGAAAGAAAAATGCGCCCGAAAGCCTTGAAAAATACTACGAGCTGAAGTATAATAGTCCCGAGGAGTATAAAAAGCTCCGCGAACTGTATAAAGGCTTTTCTTCGGGCGAGCTTGTCCGCAACGCTTCGGGGCAGACCGTGAGGGTCGTAAAACACGTAAAGATCACGGGAGAAGAGCCGAACACCATCACACAGCGCGTAAACAAACACGGCGGAATCAACCGCAACTACTACGACGAGAACGGCAGGCAGTACAAGCAGATATCGAACAACGATCACGGGCACAAAGATGAATCGGTGTTCGGAAAGCACGGCGAACATGCTCACGATTACGATTATGAACAGCCTTCGTCCGATCCCCGCAAAAGAGCACGCGAACTTACCGAACAGGAAAGAAAGGAGAACGCGGATATATTATGACTTTAAAAGAAGCGCTGGAAGGAATCAAAAAATGTATATACCAACTCGAATTTGAATACGACGGTCGCACCGGTGACATTGACCCCTGTTATAATCCGGAAAAGTCCCGTGTGGAGTACCTCCTTTACTTCGACGGCTATGAGGTGAAGGTTTACAACATGGACGATGTGGCGAACACGCCGTTTATCGACGGAAAATCTTTTACCGAAGCATTTGACAGTCTGAAAGATTTGGACTGGGCTTAAACAAAAAAACAGTAAATAACGGCACCGAGTGAAACGCCCGGTGCTTTTCTTATGCCCGAAAGGAGAACCGACCGTGAACAATTTTTCCGTGATCTACAAAATTCTCCGTCTTTTGGAGAAAAACATGGACTGCGACGAGCTTGACCCCGAAAGCGTTTCGCCCGAAGCGCTCGGAATATCGAAAGAGCGTCGGGACGCGATTTTGGTCATGCTTACCCGAAACGGCTATATCGAGGGACTGTTGCTCCGCCCTGTATCGGGCGAGGCAAAGCCGGTTCTTCGCTGTCTCGAAAACACGGCGATCACGCTGAAGGGGCTCGAATATCTCGAGGAAAACAGCCTTATGCGAAAGGCAGCAGGGATAGCGAAGGGCATTGCCGAAATTATGCACTGAGCCCCGCAAAACCGAATAAGAGAAGCACTACTCACCCCGTGAGCGGTGCTTTTTTTATACAATTTTGACCGGAATGTCGTAAAACGAACGGCGGGTCAAGCGGACGGATACCGCGCGAAAAAACCGAGACCCGAGAAAGGAACAGCATGAAACGAGAAGACATCACCAAAGTATTCCCCGAGGCGACAAAGGAGCAGATCGACGAGGTCTTAAACCTCAACGGCGCCGACATCGGGCGGGCAAAGGGCGACCGTGAAACGCTGGAAGGAGAACTTGCGACGGCAAGAAGCACCATCACACAGCTTCGCGAAACGGTCGGAAAATTCGACGGGATCGACGCGGAGGCGCTCAAAAAGTCGGTCGCGGACTGGGAAAAGAAGTATAACGACGATACGGCGCAGCTGAAGCTGTCCGCCGCCGTCGACCGCGCGCTTTTCGCAAGCGGTGCGCGCAACCCGCGTCTTATTTCCGCCGCGATCGACAAAAGCAAGCTGAAGCTCGACGGCGAGACCCTTTCGGGGCTTTCCGAACAGCTCGAAGCGCTCAAAAAGTCCGACCCGTATCTCTTTGCAGGCGCGCTCACGCCCGACAAAGGCACGGGCGGGCTTTCGCTCGGCGGCGGCGCCCCCGATCTTTCGGCTCTTTCCGACGAGGAATACTACGCGGCCGTACTGAAAAAGAGTACGTGAAAAAAGTAAGGAGGAACATTTATGGCAAATTCTTTTGTTACCGTTAAGGAGATCGCCCGTCAGGCGCTTCCCCGACTGATCGAGAACCTCGTGTTCCCGAATCTTATTTACAAGGACTTCAAAAACGATTTCGTCGGCAAAAAGGGCACGACCATTCAGGTCAGAAAACCCGTAAAATATACTGCCGCCGACTTTTCGGGCAATGTTTCGACGCAGGACATGAAGGAGGATTCGGTCACCGTAAAGCTCGACCGCATCGCCGACGTGTCGGTCGAATATTCGACCCTCGAATCGGCGTCGAACGTCGACGATCTGAACCGTCTCTTCGTCGCGCCCGCCGCCGTTGCGCTTGCGCAGAAGATCAATTCCGACGGTCTTTCGATGTATAAAGCGGTCGCGAACTTCTGCGGCACGGCGGGAACCACCCCGTCCGCACTCACGGACCTTGCCGCCGTGCGAAAGGCGCTCAACATCGCAAAAGTCCCCGAGGCGGGACGTATCGCCGTGTGGGACCCCGAAGCCGACGCCGCCTTTACCACCATCCCCGCCGTCGTGAACGCCGAAAAATCGGGCACGACCGCGGCGCTCCGAAACGGCTCGATCGGGCGCGTCATGGGACTGGACAACTATATGTCGCAGGCGGTCGTAAAACACAAGACGGGCATTACCGGCTCGACCGCCGTCAAGGTCAACGGCGTCGTCGCGGCGGGTTCGGACACCGTAAACCTCGACGGCACGAAGCTCGAAGGAAAGCTTTTGAAGGGCGACCTTCTGAAGATCGACGGCGTTTGCTACACCGTCGCCGAGGACAGCGCCTCCGCCGCTTCCAACGCCATTGCGGGCGTGAAGATCTATCCCGCCGCCGAAAAGGGAATCGCCGACAACGCCGACGTGACGCTGATCGGCGACCACACCGCAAACCTTGCGTTCAATCCGCTCGCCTTCGCTTTCGTCACCCGTCCGCTCTCCTCTCCCTCGGGCGTGGACAGCTACGTGACGAGCTACAACGGAATTTCCCTGCGCGTCGTCAAGGGCTACGACATGTCGACCAAAAAGGAGATGCTGTCGATGGACGTTCTTTATGATTACGCGCCCATCTACCCCGAAATGGCGGTGCGTGTTCTTGGCTGACGCGCTCTGCACCTTCGACTACTACGAAAAGGACTATCACGGGACGGAGATTTTGACCGAAGAGAGCTTTTCGCGGCTCGAAAACCGCGCCGAGAGCCTTCTTCGCATGCACACGGGGGAGGGTCATAACCTCTCCCGATATCCCGAGGTAAAAGACTGTCTCTGCGAGCTGTGCGACCTTTTTGCGGTCGGGGAAAAAACGCTCGGAATCAAGAGCGAGACGACCGACGGGCTTTCGATTACCGTTTCGGGCGACCCCTCGTCGTCCCGCCGCGTTTCCGAAGTCATCCGCCGCCGTCTTTTCCGCACGGGGCTTTTGTACAGGGGGATTCCTTTATGCTGATCAACGCTTCCGTCACCGTTTGGCATTACGACGAGGACGCCGAGAAATACACCCGCACCGTCGCCGAGTCCGTCCATTGGTACGAGACCGACGGCGTAGAGGACGAAAAGGGCGGCTTTCTGCCCGCCAAAAAAGTCATCGTGCGCTTTTTCAAAAATGCGCCCGTGTCGTGCGGCGATCTCGTCCGCAAGGGCGTTTTCAACGGTGAAAAGCCCGAAAAAAGCGCGTGCTTTGCCGTTATGAGCATAACCGACAACCGGGAAGCACGCCTTTTGCCCCACGTGAAGGCGGTGTGCGTATGAGCCGCGTCACGGTCTCCGCCAAGACCATGGAGCGCATTCTCGACGAGCGTTACCTCGGCGTCGGCGGCAAGGCGCAGCGCTTTTTCGATTCCGAGGTCATCCGCCGCTGTGAAAATTATACCCCGAAGAAAGAAGGGGTACTGATTCGAAGCGCATGGCACGGCACCGAGATCGGGTCGGGCGTGGTGGTCTACGACGCGCCCTATGCGCACAAGCAGTATTACGAGGGACGAAACCCCGGAACGTCCAAAATGGGGAAAGACCGCGGGCGCTACTGGTTCGAGCGCATGAAAGCCGACAACAAAGAAAGCTTGCTTTCGCTCTTAAAACAGCTTACCGGAGGGAGGTGAGAAAACATGATCGAGGAAATACGGGATTTTCTGAAACGCGAGGGGCTTTTGAAAAACGGAAAGATCGGGGTGAATTACCTCTCGGAAAAGCCGCTTCATTACACCGTCGACGAAGTGCCGACCGACCCCGTTATCAAGCGGTACACCGACGGCGGCTCTCTGCGGCAATGCCTTTTCGTCATCGCCTCGCGCGAGGAGTTTTCACCCGAGGTCGCCGAAAATCTGGCGATCGCCCGCTTTTATGAGGAGCTTTCCGATCGGTTCGAAGCGCTTTCGGAAAAGGGAACGCTTCCGAGCTTCGACAATCCGAAGATCGTGCCGTACCGTCTGGAAGCCCTCTCGACGGGCTATCTTTTGTCCAACGACGAGCGCACGGCGCGCTTTCAGATCCAATGCCGCCTTGTTTACAGGCGGGAATACATTTAATTTCACAGGAGGTACAACATGACCGAAAGACATTTGAGAGTCGCCTTTATCGGCCAAAAAACGGGCGACGGCGCGATTTCCTACAATCGCCTTAAAAATTTCACGCAGATGGCGCTGAACAAGAATCCGCAGACCTATTCGCGCAAATACGTCGACGAAAAGAACGAGACCGAGCACGTGACGGGCTATCATCCCGGCTACAGCTACAAGTTCGACGTGGACTCGGGAAACGCCGCGCACAAGATCATCACCGACATCACCGACGGCGAGCTTACGGGCGACGCGGCGGTCGTCTCGATCCTCGTCGTCGCGCTCGACAAGGAGGATTCGACCAAGGGAAAGTTCACTGCCTACGCCCGCGATTTCTCGGTCGTTCCCGGCACGGAGGGCGACGACACGAATATCTACACCTATTCCGGCTCGCTCACCTCGGTCGGCGAGAGCGTATCGGGCACGGCGACCACCACCGACGGATGGGCGACCGCGACCTTCACGGCGGCGACCGACTGATTTTTTCGACAGCAAAAATGCCCGGCGGGAGACCGTCGGGCAATACGTAAACCGAACACCGAAGAAAGCACTGTGCGAAAGCCGGTGCTTTTTTCATGCCCAAAACACAAAACGGGAGGAAAAAAGCATGACCGCAAAAGAAAAATCAAAAGCAAAAGCAAAGGCAAAACCCTTTCGATTCCGCGAAAACCGCGTTCCGCTCGACATGAACGGACACATAATCGCCCTTCCCGCCGAAAGACTGCACGAGAAGATCAAAAGCTCGACCGAAAACGAGATCCCCGCCTGCTCCGCGCTTCTCCAAAAGGGCGACACGGCGGAAAACGTCGAAGAATGCACGAAAATTCTCGAGGCGTGGTTCGAGGAGCTTCTCGGAAAGACCGTGTACGAAAAGATCTTCGGAGACAAAAAGCGCACCTTTTTCGACTATTGCGACGCGTACCGCTATGTCTGTGAGGCGGCGCGGGACTATTTCGCCGAGATTGCCGAGAAAGGAAAGGTTCTGCCCGATGAGCCTTCTGACAAGTAAGCTTCCCGACAGCGTGCGGGTTTGCGGGAAAGGCTATCCCGTCCGCACCGATTTTCGCACGTGGCTGCACTTTGAGGAGCTTATGCTTGAGGAGAAAACGCGCGGTTCGGAACGGATGGTGCGCCTTTATGATCTTTGCTTTACGGGCGAGAGACCGAGCGCGCTGAGAAGCGCTCTTTCGGCGCTCTGCCGCTTTTTTTCGGGACGGGCGGATGAGGAGACGGGGACGGAAGAAAAGCCGAAGGAGGGGCGAAAAAGCGCGTCTCGCACGCTTGATTTTTCGTTCGACGCAGGGCTGATTTACGCTGCCTTCCGCGAGGTTTACGGCATCGATCTTTTGTCGGAGCAAAACGCCGATCTTCACTGGCACGTGTTTCTCGCCCTTTTGCGGGCGCTTCCCGACGAATGTCGCCTGTGCCGCGTGATGTCGCTTCGCGCGATGAAGCTTTCGGACATTTCCGATCCCGATGCCCGACGGCGGTATGCCGAGCTGAAAGAGGCGTGCGCCCTGCCCGATAAGCGCTCCGAGGAAGAAAAACAAAAAGCCCTCGACGACACGGTCGCGCAGGGCTTTTTCGTGTAAAAAGGGGGAACGTGATTGACGGATTTTGACGGAAGTATCAAGTTTGATACGAAGATCGAAACGGGCGACGCGGAAAAAAGTCTCGAACAAATCGAAAGAAAAGCGAAAGAGGCGTATTCGGAGGTTGAAAAAGCTGAGAAAAAAGCGCAGACGCAAACCGAGAAAAACACCGCCGAGACCGAAAAAAGCACGAGAAGCAGGAAAAAGAATGCCGACGCGACCAAAACGCAGACGCAGGAGTCCGAAAAGGAAACAAAATCCAAAAAAAGCAATACCGACACCACCAAAAAGCAGACCGACGAGACCGAGAAAAACACGCGGAAGAAGAAAGAAAACTCCGATTCCACCAAAAAACAGTCCGAGAACACCGACGAAAATACGCGCAAGACCAAGGAAAACACGGAATCGGTAAAGGATTCTTCCGAAGCGCTGGGAAAATTGAAAATCGCTGCTGCCGCCGCAGGTGCGGCACTGGTCGCCGCAGGCGCTGCCGCGCTTAAAGACGCTGCCGAGACGGGCGCCCGGTTTTCCGCCACCATGTCGCAGGTCGGGGCGATCTCGGGCGCGACGGGGGCGGACTTTGACGCGCTGACCGAAAAGGCGACGGAGATGGGCGCGGCGACCGTCTTTTCCGCGTTGCAGGCTTCGGAGGCGATGACCTACATGGCGATGGCGGGCTGGAAAACGGCGGATATGCTCGACGGTATCGAGGGCATTATGAACCTTGCCGCCGCCTCGGGCGAGAGCCTTGCCGCCACGTCGGATATCGTGACCGACGCGTTGACCGCTTTCAGACTTTCCGCCGCCGATTCGGGACATTTCGCCGACGTTTTGGCCGCGGCAAGCTCCAACGCCAACACCAACGTCGGCATGATGGGCGAGACCTTTAAGTACGTTGCGCCCATGGCGGGCTCGCTCGGCTACAGCATCGAGGACATGTCGGTCGCGATCGGTCTTATGGCGAATTCGGGTATCAAAGCCTCCATGGCGGGCACGAGCTTAAACGCCATCCTGACCCGCCTTGCGACCAACACGAGCGACGCGCGCACGACGGTCGAGGAGCTGGGCGTTAAGTTTTACGACGCCGAGGGAAACGCGCGCGACTTCGGCTCGGTCATGGAGGAACTTCGCGAGGCGACAAAGAACATGAACGCCGAGCAGAAGTCGAACCTTGCCTACACCGTAGCGGGTACGGAGGCGTCAAAGGGGTTTTTGACGATTTTAAACGCGTCGACTGCCGACTACGATAAGCTGACCGAAGCCATCCGCAATGCCGACGGCGCGGCAAAGGACATGGCGGAAACCATGGTCGACAATCTGCAAGGGGACATTACCCTTGCAAGCTCGGCGCTTGAAGGTCTCAAGCTTGCCGCCTTCGACTGCATCGAAAAGCCGTTCCGAGAGGCAACGCAGCACGCGACCGAAGCACTCGACAATCTTACGAACAGCGCCAAAAACGGCGAGCTGAAAGAGAGCCTTACCGATATTGGCGAGTCGGCGGGAGAGCTGATGGAGTCTTTGACCGACTTTGCTGAAAAGACTTTGCCTCAACTGCTTTCGCTTCTTTCGGTTTTGATCGATAATCTCGGAGCAATCGCAGCGGGAGTCGTGGCATACAAGGTCGCGGCAAATGCGGCAAAGGTTGCACAGGCAGGATTAAATGCCGTCATGAAAGCAAACCCGTATGCGCTTGCGGCGGCAGCATTGGCGGCGTTGGTGGTTATGACAATCAATGCCACAAACCAAGTCGATGAGTTTACCGAAGCTATGCGGCGATCGCGCGAAGAATTCGAGAACATAAAGAAGCAGGGCGAGGACGCCGTGAGCAACGCCGAAAAACAGGCAGATGCCGTCGGTAAGTTGAAAGACCGCCTGTATGAACTGGACGACGCGCTTTCCGACACGTCGCTTTCGTCCGAAGAGGCGGCGGAGAAGAAGCAGGAACTTCTTGATGTTATCGATGAGTTGAAAAAGTATATTCCCGATCTTTCAATTGAGATTGATGATGAAACGGGAAAATTGTCTATTCAGCGCAACGAAGTCGACAATTTGTGCGAGTCCTATGGGAAGTTGGCAATTGCTAAGGCAAAGGCAGAAGCGGCAAGTGAAAATCTTACGGCGGCATATAAACTGAAATATGACGCGGAAGAAAATATCAAAAATATCGAAGCCAAGATCACCGAACAGGAAAAAAGCGTCGAAGACAATGAGGCATGGCGCCAAATGGCGGAACAGGGACTGAAAAGTTGGTCTCCGGATATCTTTGGTTATGCCGCTTATGTACTCGGTCATGATTCGAATGCTGATGTAAAACTGCAGCAGTACAAAATGGATAAGATTTTGGCAGAAGATGACTTGAAGCAAGCCAAAGAAAAGATAGCTTACTGGCAATCTCAGGTAGATACGCTCAGTTCCGAATACAAAGCTGTCGAAAGCGCAGAATCTTCTTCGAACAGATCGGAAAGCGAAAGCAAACGCGGCAGTTCTTCTTCACCTGTTCCCGCGGATAAAACAAAAACGACCGCAAAGAGTCCCTACGAAAAGGCGAAAAGCGACCTCTCCTACCGTCTCGATGTCGACGAGATCACCGAGGAGGAGTATTACGACGCTCTCTCCCGCGCCCGCGACGAGTATCTGACCCGGGATTCCGACGAGTGGAGAAAGGCGACGGCGGAAATTTACAAATACCGCAAAAAAGCCGCCGAGGACGAAAAAAAGACCCTGACCGAGGCGCGAAAGAAGCTTTCGGAGGAAGAGCGCAAAGCGTACGCCGCCGAAGCCGCCGCCGCACGGGAAAGCCTCGATACGCGCCTAAAGTACGGGCTTATTTCGGAGGAAGAGTATTACAAAGACCTTGCCGCTCTGCGCGACAAATATTACGACGACACCGACGAAGCGTACAAGGAGCTGACCTACAAGCTCATCGACTACGAAAAGGAAAAGGTCTCCTCGGCGCTCTCGGACATCGCCTCGTTTGCCGACGGCGCTCTTTCGGCGGTCGAGGGAAAGATGAAAAAAATGCGCGAAAAGCTGTCGGACTACTCCGCGCCGATCGGAAAGGACGAGGGCGGAAACGCGGCGCTCACCGACCCGTATGCGGCGCTCGATGACCTTCTCGAATACAATTATTACCTCGGCACGGTAAAGGACCGCATGAAAAGCCTTGATCTTTCGGACGAGGAGATCGCCGACTTTTTCTCGGTGCTTTCGGATATGTCGGTCGAGGACGGCACGACCTTTGCCCGCCTTCTTTCGGAAAAGAGCGACCACGCTTTCGGAACGTATCTTTCGGCATGGAAGCGCCAAAACGAGCTTGCGGGCAGTATCTCCGACAGTCTTTACAAGGACGAATATGTCTCGGCGGTCGAAAAGAGCGCCGCGTTCGTCGACGAGCGCCTGAGAGAGCTTGCGGGCGAGATTCCCGACGCCTTTTACGAGGCGGGCGAGAACAGCGCGGAGGAGTTTTCACGGGCGTTCGAAAAAAGTCTGGACGCGCTTTTCGACTCGCTTTCGGAACGGGTTCGGAGCGTGAATTCTTCGCTTTTCTTCCCGACGTTTGTCCCGACGGGCGCGGGCATTACGAATCACAGCGAGACGACCACCGTCAATAACAACTATTCGTACACCATACAGGGTACAGACGGCGCAACGCCCGCGCAGATCCGCGATACACTGCGGGCGCAGGACGAGCTTAGGCGACTGGGAGGGATATCATGACGACCGTACATTACGAGACTGCGCGGGGAAGCTTTACGGCGGGAACAAAGGCGGGCTTTCCGCTCACGCTGACCGCCCTTTCGGGGCTTTCGGCTCCCGGGCGCGAGTACAAGACACGTTCCTTTTTGGGAATCGACGGGCAGACAACCGTCTCGTCCTCCGTCCGTCCCCGCACCGTGACCCTTGCGCTCGAGCGCCGCCCCGACTGTTTTCTTTCGGCAAGCGAGATTTTGCGCATTCTCTCGTCGACGGGCACTTTGACGATCGCGGTCGACGAACGCTCTTTTGTCCTTACGACGAACCAAGTCGCCGTTCCCGACATCAGGCGCTCGGGCGATTTTCTTCTCTTCACGGCGCAGTATGTCTGCGACGAGCCGTATTTCACCGAGCCGTCTCCCCGACGAACTGTGTGCTTCGAAAAGCAAAAGAACATTCGGTATGTCGGCGGTGTGTGGAATCTCGGAACGCGCTCGTCTCCCGTCGTGTGGACGAGCACGAACAGCAAAAAAACCATCGTAAACGACGGCGACGCCCCGTGCGAGCCGACGATCGTTTTGGTCGGGGTCGGTTCGCCTTCCGACGGCGCGTCGCTTGAAGCGCGCATTGAATCGGAGGACGGAACGATTCTTTCGCAAATCGTCCTGAATTACGCCCCCGCCGACGGCGAGACGGTCGTCGTAAATTGCGACGGGCGAAAAGAAGAGGGGCGGTATATCCGCTCGAGTAAAAACGGCGATATCCTCTCGAAAAAATCGTCCGACACCTCGCTTTCGAAATTCCGTTTCCCCGTCGGAAAAAGTGTCTTTCGGCTGCTTTACCGCTCGGAAAGCGGCGTTCTTTCGGCGTATGCCGACTATGCCGTGCGCTATGAGGGGGTGAGCCTGTGGAAATAGAGCTTTTGACGTACGACGGGGCGCACGCGGGCTTCTGCGACCGCATCGTCTCGGCAAGCTTCGCACCGAAATTTTGCGGCACGGGAAACGCGGAATATCACCTCGCGGCAAACTCGCCCGCTGCAAAAAAGATCCTGACCGAGCCGTTTCTTTTTCTGCGCAGCGGCGAATTTCTCTCGGTAGTCATCGGACACACGGTGCGCGATACCCTCGGCGAAGAGCTTGCGGTCTACGGACGCACCCTTTCGTTTTTCACTGAAAAGACCCTTGTGCCGCCCGTTTCGTTCTCGCAAAAGACGGCGGGCGAGATGGTATCGGCGGTTCTTCCGAAGCTGTGCGGCGTTCCGTTTTCGCTCGACCCCGAAAGCACCGATTTTGCACGGAAACAGGACGTCGAGAGCGAGGAGTACCAAACCCTATCCCGCTTTCTGGAAACGGTTCTTTCGCCCGAGGGCGGCGGGTACGAGGTGAACTTCTCGGGCGGCGTGCTCTCGCTTCGGCTTCTTCTTTCGCGCGATACGGGAAAAGACATTTCCGTGAGCGACGGCAACGCCTCTTCGGTAACTCGCACCTACGATCTTCTCGACCGCGCCTGCGCGGGTTATCGCAAGGGCGAGGACGGCGCTTTCTCTCTCGAGGGAACACCCGACGAAACGCCGCTGAAAAACTGGTATACCGTTCTTGCGGACGGCGCACTTTCCGAATGCGTCCCGAACGATATCCTCACCGCCGACCTTCGCCGCCTTTCGTTCGGCAAGGATTACGCGCTCGGCGATATCTTCACCGTCCGCTTCGAAAACGAAGCGCATCTTGTCGGCTATAAACGCAAGATCGTCGGCGTGACGGTCGACGAGGATAAAAACGGATACCGCGAAACACCCGAATTTGCGGAAATTTAAAAAAATACGAAGGAGAAAAGCATATGTACGTAAGCAAATTCCGCCCCGACACGGCATACGGCGCGGAGGACATAAGCGACATCGTAAAGACCCTCACCGGCGCGGGCGTTTCGCCGTCAAGCCCCAACGACGTTCTGTCGGCTGTGGCGGGCGGGGGCGTTACCGTGACCGATGAAAAATGCGTCGTGCGCTTTGCCGACACGACGAAAACCAAAGTAAAGATCGGCGCGGGCACGGTCATCATGCCCGACGGCAGCTTTCTTGTGACAAGCGGCGAGGTCCTTGATCTTCCGACGGGCGAAACGGTCTACGTTTCTATCCGCTCGGACGTTCTCGAACAGAACGTGCCGACCTGTTCTCTCACCGCGCCCGCCGACTCGGACGTTCTGCTTGCGACCGTCGAAAACGGCGAAATACTCGACAGCCGGATCTTTTCCAAAAGCAAAATTTCCGCCTACGGGAGCAACAAGACCGCGTCGCAGACCTACACGGGCGCGCAGGTAAAGGCGTTTTCGAAAAAGAACGGCAGCACCGCCGAGGACGCCGACCGCATTTTCCCGCTTTCTGCCGAGACGGCGTATACGGTTCTGGTCCTTTCCATGCCCAAGAGCGAACACGGCGACCGCACCGTCGCGGTAACGCTCGGCGAGAGCTTTTCTTTCGTCGGAATGCCGCAGCGCAGCTCAATGCCGCTTAATTCGGGCATGAACGTCGTTCTGGATAACACCTTGCACCGCATTTATTTAAGTCCCTTGAATTCCACTCAGTTCCAAACGGCACTCACCGCGCTGTACAGCTGAAAAAAATCAAAAGCAAATAAGAAAGGAGAAAAGCATGCTCTGTAATTTTGTGCTGAAAAAATTCGAAACGCGCGCCGAACGTCCGCTTTTCACGGGCGACTGCGCCGCATATCGCCTGACCGTGCCGCTTCCCGCCGAGGAAAGCGGGCTTTTGACCGTAGCCGCCTATCGCCCTGACACCGAAAACCCCGTTCTCGTCTCGGAAGCCTTTTCGGGCACGGTCGCGTCGGCTACCCTTGCGGCGGGGCAGTACGACAAGGAGGGCGAGACGCGCTTTTTATGCACCGTGTCCGACGAAAACGGGGGCGTTCTTACCACGCGCCTCTTTTATGCGACGGTGCTGCGCGGCATCGCACAGGGAACGCCCGCCCCCGACGACAAGACCGCGCTCTCGGCGCTGCTCTCCGAGGCGGGAAAAGCTGTTTCGGAATGCTCCGCGGCGGCATCCTCCGCGACCGAAGCGGCAGCCGAGGCAAGGGAAGCGGCGGCGCTCGTCGTGAAAGTCCCGACTAAAGTAAGTCAGCTTGAAAACGACGAAAAATACATAAAAAACACGGGCACGGACATCGACGAAGAGCGGCGTGTCGTGAAGATAGGTGACAGCGGGCTGTACAATCTTGTTCTCGAAGCCTATGAGGTGCGTATCAATTCGGAATCAAGCGGATACGTCGCGATCACGAATCTTCAAGACCCCGCAAACGACCGCGACGCCGCGAACAAGCAATATGTAGATTCCGCGATCGCGTCGGCGATCACGACAGCGCTGAACACGGCAGTATAAGGAGGTTAACATGGCAAAGACGAACAATTTGACCGACTTTTTGACCTCCCTTGCCGCA